>JBFGFG010000156.1:0-6593 GCA_041579655.1 Nitriliruptoraceae bacterium | reverse complement strand
TCAAGGAGATCAAGATGCGGCCGAAGATCTCGGACAACGACTACGGCACCAAGTCCGGCCACGTGCGCCGCTTCCTCAAGAGCGGTGCCAAGGTCCGCGCGACCATCATGTTCCGCGGTCGTGAGATGACCCACACCGAGCTCGGCAAGAAGCTGCTCGACCGCCTCGCGGACGACATGGAAGAGCTCGCAGTCGTCGAGGCCTACCCCAAGCAGGACGGCCGCAACATGCTGATGGTGCTGGCTCCCCGCAAGGAGAACTCGCCGAAGAAGTCCACCCCACCGGTGGAGGACATCGCGATCGAGGCACCCGAGTCCGACGGAGCCGAGCCCGAGGCCACCGCGCCCGAGGCTGCGGCACCCGCCGACACCTGACCCCAGACCACACAGCCGGACGCCGTCCTCGGACGGCGCCCCACGAGCACAGGGATCCTCCCATGCCCAAGCAGAAGAGCCACAGCGGCACCAAGAAGCGCTTCAAGGTGACCAAGAACGGCAAGGTCATGGCTCGCGCCAAGAACCGCGCCCACATCCTCGAGAAGAAGAGCCCGAAGCGCAAGCAGCGTCTGGCCGGCATGCACGAGGTTGCTGCCCCCGACGCCAAGCGCGTCAAGCGTCTGCTCAAGGGCAGCTGACACACATCGTCCCGTGGCCTCGCGCCGCGGACCAGGAGCACGGTGCCTGCACGGCACCGTCCAGATGAAGGAGGACCGCCATGGCACGCGTCAAGCGCGGTGTACACGCCAAGAAGGCCCACAGAACGATCATGACCCGGGCCAAGGGGTTCCGGGGCGCTCGCAGCCGCCGGTTCAAGGTGGCCAAGGAAGCAGTCTTCCACGCCGAGCGGTACGCGTACCGCGACCGTCGTGCGCGCAAGGGTGAGTTCCGTCGCCTCTGGATCCAGCGCATCAACGCCGCTGCACGCCAGGACGGCCTGAGCTACTCGCGCTTCATGCACGGCCTCAAGCTCGCCGGTGTCGAGGTCGACCGCAAGGTCCTCGCCGACCTCGCCGTCACCCAGCCCGCGACGTTCTCGACGCTGGTCGAGTCCGCCAAGGCAGCGCTCGACGCCAAGACCGAGGCCGCGGCCTGATCACGTCGACGAGCAACCCACGCGTTCGCGCCGCCGCAGCACTCGCTCGGCGGCGCGAACGTGTGCAGACCGGGACCTTCCTGCTGGAGGGTCCCAACGCCGTGGCCGACGCGCTCACCGACGGCATCGTGCTGGAGCTGTTCTGCACCGAGGCCGAGGCGCCCGTGTGGGAGGGCGTCGGTCCCGTCGTGACGCTGGTCGCTGACCACGTGCTGGCGAAGATCGCGACCGCGTCCTCGCCGCAGGGCGTGGTCGGCATCGGTGCGATGCAGCGCACGACGCTGGACGACATCCCCGCCGAGGGGCTCGTGATCGCGTGCCACGAGGTCAACGACCCGGGCAACGCCGGCACGCTGATCCGGGTGGGCGACGCGGTCGCCGCCGCCGGCGTGGTGCTGTGCGAGGGATCCGTGGACCCCTACCACCCCAAGACGGTGCGGGCTGCGGCGGGCTCGCTGACGCACCTGCCGGTGGTGGCGGACGTCGCGACGCTCGACCTGATCGCGAAGGGTCGCCAGCGCGGCATCGTCGTCGCGCTGGACGGCAGCGGCGAGACCGACATCGAGGACGTCCCGGTCGATCGACCGGTGGTGCTGCTGACCGGATCCGAGGCGCACGGGCTGCCGCCAGGGGTGCTCGCAGCGTGCGACGTGGTCGCCAGCCTGCCCATCTGGGGACGGAGCGAGTCGCTGAACCTCGGGGCCGCAGCGGCTGTTGCTGCCTACAGTCTCACCCGTCGGATGCGCGCGACCGCGTAGCACGTGACCCCCTGGAGCATCGTGGACCCCCTGGACGCAGTGCCCGAGGCGGTCGTCGTGCTCGACGACGCGCGGACCGTGCGGCGGCTCAACGACCGCGCGGGGGCCCTGCTCGGGCTGTCCGATGACGCCGTCGGCGCGGCGCTGGGGGACGTGCTCACGCTCGTGGACGAGTCGGGCACCGTCTGCAGCGACCCTGTCCCCGCGCGCAGCACGGCGCAGCGCGTCGCTGAGCAGCTGTACCGGGTGCGTCTGGCCGACGGCCGTGAGCGGCCCGTGTCGATGGCTGGCCGGTGGAACGACGACGGCGTGGTGCTCACGTTCCGCTCCTCCGGCCGTCGCGAGGCCGTGGACGCCGCGCGCAGCGACCTCGTGGCGACGGTCAGCCACGAGATCCGCTCACCGCTCACCAGCGTCAAGGGCTTCACCCGCACGATGCTGCTGAAGTGGGACCGCTACTCCGACGAGCAGAAGCTCACCTTCCTCGAGACGATCAACGAGGACGCCGACCGGGTCACGCGGCTGCTCAAGGAGCTGCTCGACGTCTCGCGCATCGACGCCAACCGGGTCCAGCTGGCCAAGATGGCCGTCGACGTCGCGGCGCTCGCGACCGGCGTGGCGACCAAGGCCGAGCAGCGGCCGGACGGCGACGGTCGAGACCTGCAGGTCACCGTCGCCGACGGCGTGCCCGGTCGGATCATGGCCGACAAGGACAAGCTCGAGCAGGTGCTGACCAACCTGGTCAACAACGCGCTGCGCTACGCCCCCGACTCGGTGATCCGCATCGAGGTGGCTCCGTGGGGCGAGGGCGGCATCGCGATCACGGTCGCGGACGACGGTCCGGGCATCGCGCCGGACCAGCAGAAGGCGATCTTCCGCAAGTTCGGTCGGGGTCGCGAGACCAGACGCGCCGGCACCGGGCTCGGGCTGTACATCACGCGTGGTCTGGCGCGGGCCCACGGCGGCGACGTCGCGCTCGAGTCGGTCCCCGGTGAGGGGGCCACGTTCACCGTGACGTTGCCCGCAGGGGCGATGCCGGGCGTCTGACCCCGGGCCCGCGGTGGGGTCAGGTGGCCGTGGACGGCTACCGTCCGGTGCCGTCCTCGACCCTGTCTGGAGCCCGCTCGTGGCGGACGTCCCCGACCTCGCACCACTCACGCAGCGCGCGCTCGACGCGGCGGCCGCCGCCGCCGACCTCGCCACGCTCGACGACGTCCGGGTGGAGTTCCTCGGCAAGAAGTCCGAGCTGAGCCAGACGCAGCGGCTCATGGGGCAGCTCGACAACGACGGCAAGCGAGCGCTCGGCCAGGCGATCAACGCGTTCAAGCGCGACGTCGAGGCAGCGCTCGAGGAGCGCCATGCGGCGCTGGAGGCCGTAGAGCTCGCCGCGCGGCTCGAGGCCGAGCGCATCGACGTCACGCTGCCCGCGCAGCTGGTGCCGGCCGGGCGCCCGCACCTGCTCACGCAGGTCAGCGACGAGATCTGCGACGTGCTGATCGGGCTGGGCTACACCATCTCCGACGGCCCGGAGGCCGAGTCGGGGGCGTTCGCGTTCGACCTGATGAACATCCCGATGGGGCACCCGGCCCGGCAGGAGATGGACACGGTCTACGTCGACCGCGACACCGACGTGGTGCTGCGGCCGCACACATCCTCGGTGCAGGCCCGCACCATGGTCAGCCAGCAGCCACCGATCGCCATCGCGTGCCCCGGCCGCGTGTTCCGCGCCGACACCTTCGACGCGACGCACTCGCCGTACTTCCACCAGGTGGAGGGGCTGCTGATCGACGTCGACGTCACGATGGCGGACCTGCGCGGCACCCTGCTGACGTTCGCACGCGCGCTGCTCGGCGACGACGTCGGCGTGCGCCTGCGCCCCTCGATGTTCCCGTTCACCGAGCCGTCCGCCGAGGTGGACGTGTCGTGCACGTTCTGCACCAGCGCGACCGGTGAGGCTGACAGCTCGTGCCGCGTCTGCAGCGGGACCGGCTGGATCGAGATCCTCGGGTCTGGCATGGTCGACCCGGCCGTGCTCGAGGCCTGCGGCATCGACAGCGAGGTGTACTCCGGGTTCGCGTTCGGCGTCGGCGTCGAGCGCATCGCGATGCTGCGCCACGGCGTGAGCGACATCCGCGAGTTCTGGAGCGGTGACGTCCGCTTCGCCGCGAGGTTCTGACCCCACGGCTGTAGCTCTGTCAGCCGAGTGGCCGGTGGTGCGAGGATGGCAGCTGGCCGTCGCGGGGCCGCCGCCATGGCAGCTCCATCACGAACGCGGCGCCGCCGAGGAGCCGGCCGTCCTCGATCCACACCCGTCCTCCGTGACGGGTCACGACGCGCTCGACGGTTGCCAGACCGAGACCGGTGGATCCTGCACCGCTCGATCCGGCTGAGAAGACGGCCATGCGCTGGTCCGGGGGGATACCGACACCGTTGTCCTCCACGACGATCGTGCACCGATCGTCGTCCACCGTGGCGTGCACGAGGATGCGGCCGCCGGGTCGAGGCGTGTGGCGGGCGGCGTTGAGCATCAGGTTCACCAGTGCTTGGCGCAACGAGGCCGCCTGGCCCCACAGGCCGTCCGGCATCTCGTCGATGTTGACGCTCAGCCCGCTGGGCTCGTCGGCGAGGGCCAGCTGGGCGGCGTCGCTGACGATCCCCATCAGGTCGACCGGCTCGCGCTGCGAGCTCGATCGCTGTGCGTCGGCGAGCAGCTCGTCGCAGAAGCGCAGGGCTCGGGCCGCGAGGTTGGTCATCGATGAGGACATGCGCTCGATCACCTCCAGCGCTGCGGCTGGGTCCTGCTTGCCCTCCTTGATGGTGCGCTCGGTGGTCTGCGCCAGCATCATCAGCACACCGATCGGTGCCCGTAGGTCGTGGGAGACGGACTCGGCGTACACGGCGAGGGCCTCGGCGCGTTCGTCGGCGACGTCCGCGCGCTGGACAGAGCGCAGGCTGGCAGCGTGACGGCGGCGGGCGTAGTCGATGGTGCGGTTGAGCAGCGCAGGGGTCACGGTGCGCTTGTCGAGGTAGTCCTGAGCCCCGACGTCGACGGCCTGCATGCCGAGCACCCGCTCCTCGTGGCCTGTGAGCACCACCACGGCCGGCACGGGCCGCCACGAGAGCACCTCGCGCAGCCCGTCGAGCCTGTCCTCGCCAACGTCGGGCAGGCCGATGTCCAGCAGCACGGCGTCCGGCAGCTGCGCGGCGTACGCGGCCGCGCCGTCCGCCAGCGACGCCGCCGAGTCGATGAGCCAGTCGCCTTGGACCCGGGCAAGGCTGGCCTCGACCCAGGTGGCCACGTCAGGCTCGTCGTCGATGCAGAGCAGCCGCGTCGCCATGCACCGCCTCGCGTCGTCGTCGGGTGGAGGGCGCCAACGGCCGCTCGTGTGGTCATCCTGCCACAGGGGGAGGTCGTGTCGGGGGAGCTGCCACTGCCGGGGGCGACGCGGTGGCTGGCCCGTCGGGCCGCGCCGTAGCATGCGGCGCTCCGCCGACGGCTCGTGAGGTCGCCCCGTGAAGGTCCCGTTGTCCTGGCTCCAGCAGCACGTCGACGTGTCGGACATGACGCTCGATGAGCTCGTCGACGTGATGTCCCTCAACGGCCTCGAGGTCGAGGAGGTGCACGCCCCCGGGGCTGGCACCTCGGGCATCGTCACCAAGCAGGTGGTGTCGTGGGAGCCGCACCCCGACGCGGACAAGCTCCGTGTGGTCCAGGTGACCGACGGCAGCACGCAGACCGAGCTGGTCTGCGGCGCGCGCAACTTCGACGTCGGTGACGTGGTCGCGCACGCCGAGGTCGGGGCCACCATCCCGGGCGAGGACGGCCCGTTCGAGCTCTCGGCGCGCAAGCTCCGCGGCGTGCTCTCCAACGGCATGCTGTGCAGCAGCCGCGAGCTGCAGCTCGGCGAGGACTCGGACGGCATCATGCTGCTGGCTGCGGACACGCCGCTCGGCGTCGACCTCCAGACGCTGCTGCCGGTCGGCGAGCCGGTCATCGAGGTGGCTGTGCTGTCGGACCGCGGGGACCAGCAGTCGGTGCACGGCATCGCCCGCGAGCTCGGCGCCATCCTCGACCGCCCGGTGGCGCTGCCCGAGATCGCAGCCTTCCCAGCACCCAGCGACGGCGGCGTGCCCGTCACGATCGACGCGGCCGACGGCTGCTCGTGGTTCACCACCCGTGTGGTGGAGGGCGTCACGCACCAGCCGTCTCCGTGGTGGATGCGTCAGCGCCTCGCCCAGTGCGGCGTGCGCAGCATCGACCTCGTGGTGGACGTCACCAACTACGTGATGCTCGAGCTCGGCCAGCCGCTGCACGCGTTCGACCTCGACCGCATCACCGGTCCGTCGCTGCGGGTGCGCTGGGCCGCTGACGGCGAGACGATGACCACGCTGGACGACAAGCAGCGCACGCTGACGGCAGGTGACCTCGTCATCGAGGACGCCGAGCAGGTCGTCAGCCTCGCCGGCGTGATGGGTGGGCAGACCTCGGAGGTCGAGCCGTCCACCGCACGCGTGCTGCTCGAGGGTGCCGTGTGGGACCCCCAGACCATCCGTGACACCGCGTCGCGGCTGAACCTGCCGTCGGAGGCGAGCCTTCGCTTCGCCCGGCGCGTGGACCCGGCCGCCGCGGACCGTGCCGTGCAGCGCGCGGCCGAGCTGCTGGCGAAGCTCTCGGGCGCCCAGCTCGGCGCCACCTCCGTCGCCGGCGCTCCGGCGGCAGGCACGGGCCCGGTGTCGCTCGGC
>JBFGFG010000155.1:0-6623 GCA_041579655.1 Nitriliruptoraceae bacterium | reverse complement strand
GGCGGTGCGACGGCCTCGGCCGTGCTGCGCGACCTCGGCGAGCTCGTGCGACGCCGACAGCCCGCGCGGACCCCGGTGGCCGTGTGACCACCGGGCTCGGGCGTACGCTCCGCGACCGGCAACCTCAGGACCTGCGCACGTGATGTCCCCCGACGACCCCGAGGCGCAGGCCGCCGCGCTGACCCGCGCGCGCCGCATCGCCACCGGGCTGCTGAGCATCGTGGGCGTGCTGTTCCTCGTCGCGGTGCTGACCCTGCCGGACGACGGCGCGTCCGGCTACCTGCGCGCTGCGTTCGAGGCGGGGTTGGTGGGCGGGCTCGCCGACTGGTTCGCGGTGGTCGCGCTGTTCCGCCACCCGATGGGCATCCCGATCCCGCACACCGCGGTGATCCCCAAGAGCAAGGACGGGCTCGGCGCGAACCTCGCCGGCTTCGTCGAGGGGAACTTCCTCAGCGAGGACCAGGTTCGCGAGCGCATCGCCGACCCCCGCCACGTGGAGCGCCTGGCCGACTGGCTGGCGACGCCCGCGAACGCGGACCGGGTCGTGGCCCGCATCGCGCTGGTCGGCGACGCGCTGCTGGACGCGGTGGACACCGAGGCGCTGGTCGAGCGCGCCACCACCTCCGTGCGAGCGCGGCTGCGTGACCTGCCGACCGCCGAGCTGGCCGGGCAGGGGCTGCAGCAGGCGATCGAGACCCAGAAGCACACCGAGCTGGTGACCGCGGCGCTCGAGGGCGTCGCCGACGCGATGGTCCGCAACCGCTCGGCGCTGCGGAAGCGTCTCGGCCAGCAGTCCCCGTCGTGGGTGCCTGCGGTGGTGGACGACCTCGTGTTCGAGCAGGCCGAGAGCGTCGGTCGCACGTTCCTGCGCCAGCTCGCGGCCGACCCGGAGCACGAGCTGCGCGGTGTGCTCGACCAGCAGCTGCTCGAGCTCACGCACAGGCTGCAGAAGGACCCGGGCACGCAGCACACCATCGACGACGCGCTCCAGGACGTGCTCTCCGACGAGCTGGTGCGGCGCTGGATCCGCGGCTGGTGGGACGACCTGCGTCGGCTCGTGGACGAGGCGGCGGGGGAGGACGAGCGCGGCGAGCAGCTGCGGTCGCAGCTCTCGGAGGCCGTCGTCGAGCTGGGCCTGCGTCTGCGCTCCGACGAGCAGCTGTCGGGCCGCGCGCACCGCATGCTGGAGGCCGCCGCCGCCCCGCTCACCGCGGTGGGTCAGCGCGAGGTCGGCGGCCTCATCGCCTCGACCGTGGACCGCTGGGACGCGGAGGACACCTCGCGACGGCTCGAGCTGTGGCTGGGCCGCGACCTCCAGTTCGTACGCATCAACGGCACGCTGGTCGGCGCGCTCGTCGGCGTGATCCTCCACGCCCTGCAGTCCGTGCTCGGCTGACGGCCGCCGTCGGCCCGCGTCAGGTGCGAGGCAGCGGCAGGGCCACACCGGCGAGGTGCGGCTTGCCGTTCTTGTCGTTGCGAACGCCGAACGCCCAGCCGTCGCCGCCCGGACCCGAGGTCGCGTCCGACGCGAACGTCACGCGGCCGGGCAGGTGCAGCGGTGTCTTGAAGCCGACGTCGATGGTGACGCGCTCCGGGAGGCGTCCCTGCAGCGCCGCGACGGCGTGGCTCATCGTCCACATCCCGTGCGCGATCGCGGACGGGAAGCCGAACGGCTTCGCGGTCAGCGCCGAGAGGTGGATCGGGTTGCGGTCGCCGGAGACCTTGCCGTAGCGGCGTCCGATGTCCGACTCGACGCGCCACTGCGCGGTCATCGGCAGCGCTGCGACGTCGACGGCGTCCGAGAGGTGCGTCTCGTCCTGGGCGTCCTCGTTCGGCTTGCCGCGGTTGAGGTAGGTCGAGGTGCCGAGCCACACGACCTCGTCCTCGACGCTCACCAGCGAGCGCACCGTGAACTGGCGGCCCTTGGGGTGCGGGCGCAGGTCCTCGAGCCACACCGCGACGTCGACGACCTCGTCGGCGGTCACGGCGCGGTGCACGTCGAGGCGCTGGCGCAGGTGCACCATGCCGAGCAGCGGGAACGGGAAGTCGTCGCCGCCCATCAGCTTGATCTGGAGCGGGAACGCCAGCATGTGCAGGTAGGGCGCCGGAAGCGCGTCGGTGAGCCGGAAGCCGCACACCTCGGCGAACGCCGCGATGTGGTCACGGTCCAGCGTCACGCCGCGCAGCTCGACGCGGGTGCTCGGCAGCGTGTCGCCGCCGCCCCCGCCCGGGCGCACGGCCTTGGCGTACAGGCTGTTGAGGCTGGGGGCCTCGTCGAGGACGAGCACCTCGCGGCCATCGATGGTGGTGGTCTCGTCGCTCATCGTCAGGCTCCGATCAGGTTCTGGCCGCAGACGCGCAGCGTCGTGCCGTTCACCCAGGTCGCGTCGGACGCCGAGAGGTACGCGATGGTCTCGGCGACGTCCACGGGCAGACCGCCCTGGCCGAGGCTCGAGATGCGGCGGCCGACCTCGCGGGGACCGAACGGCATCTTGCCGGTCATCTCGGTCTCGATGAAGCCCGGAGCGACGGCGTTGGCCGTCGCGCCGATCTTCGCCAGCGTCGGTGCGAGCACCTCGACGTGGCCGATGATGCCGGCCTTCGTGGCGCCGTAGTTGGTCTGGCCACGGTTACCGGCGATGCCGCCGATGGCCGAGGACAGGCAGACGATGCGACCGCCCTCGTTGAGCGCCTCGCGCGACAGCAGCTCGTCGTTGATGCGCTCGACGGCGATCAGGTTCACGTTGAGCACCAGGTCCCAGCGTGCGTCGTCCATGCCTGCCAGCGTCTTGTCACGCGTGATGCCGGCGTTGTGGACGATGACGTCGACCCCACCGTGGCGCTGCACGAGGTGGTCCACGAGGCGCGTCGGCGCGTCGTCCGCGGTGACGTCGAGCTGGAACGCCTCGCCGCCGATGCGGTTGGCGACCTCGGCGAGCGACTGGCCGGCCTGCGGCACGTCGAGGCACACCACGGTCGCGCCGTCGCGGGCGAGCGTCTCGGCGATCGCCTCACCGATGCCGCGCGCGGCGCCGGTGACGACCGCGACCTTGCCATCCAGCGGACGCGCGAGGTCGGCGGGTGTCGCCGGCAGCGTGTCCGTGGCGGGACCGACGCGCAGCACCTGACCGGTGACGAACGCCGAGCGGCCGGAGAGCACGAAGCGCAGCGGGGCGTCGAGGCCCTGCTCGGCGCCCGGGGCGACGTGGATCAGGTTGCAGGTCGAGCCGCCCTTGAGCTCCTTGGCGACCGAGCGCGTGAAGCCCTCGATGGCACGCTGGGCGGTGCGGTGCTTGCCGTCCTCGAGCAGCTCGGGCGTGGCCGCGAGCACGACGATGCGGGCGTTGCGGGCCAGCGAGCGGATGCCACCCTGGACGAAGCGGTACAGCTCGTCGAGGTCGCTCGACGAGGTGATCCCCGATGCGTCGTACACCACCGCGGCGTAGCGCATCGACTCGTGCGTCGAGGGCTCCTCGGCGGTCTCGACGCCGGCCGAGACCAGCAGCGAGGCGGCCTCGTCGAGCAGGGTGCCGCCGTCGGCACCACCGATCAGGGCCACGCCGTCGACGAGCGGGTCGCCGGGGGAGTAGCGGCGCAGCTGCGCGGGCTTGGGCAGCCCGAGCAGGTCGGCCACCTTGGCGCCGATGTCGGACTGGACGATCTGTGCGAAGCGATCAGCCATGGTTCAGGCCTCCAGGATCATGACGAGACCGTTGCCGCCGGCGGCGCACACGGACAGCAGCGCACGGCCACCACCTCGCTCGTGCAGCTGCTTGGCGGCGGTGGCGACGAGGCGCGCACCGGTCGCAGCGAACGGGTGGCCGGTCGCCAGCGACGAGCCGACCGGGTTGAGCTTCTCCATGTCGATGGAGCCGAGCGCGCCGTCGAGACCGAGCTTCTCCGTGCAGAACTCCTCGGACTCCCACGCGGCCAGCGTCGAGAGCACGGTGCCGGCGAAGGCCTCGTGGATCTCGTAGATGTCGAAGTCCTGCAGCGTCAGGCCGTTGCGCTCGAGCATGCGGGGCACGGCGTACGCCGGCGCCATCAGCAGGCCCTCGTGGCCGTGCACGTAGTCCACGGCGGCGGACTCGGCGTCCACGATGCGCGCCAGCTGCGGCAGGTCGTGCGCCTCGGCCCACTCGGGGGTCGAGATCAGCACGGCGGCAGCGCCGTCGGTGAGCGGGGTGGAGTTCGCGGCCGTCATCGTGCCGGTCTCGGGGTCACCGAACGCGACCTTGAGGCTGCCGAGCTTCTCCATCGTGGAGCCGGGGCGCAGGTTGTCGTCCTTCGCCAGCCCCTGGAACGGGGTGACGAGGTCGTCCATGAAGCCACGGTCGTACGCGGCGGCGAGGTTGTCGTGGCTGTTGATCGCGAGCTGGTCCTGCGCCTCGCGCGAGATGTTCCACTCGGCGGTGGTGATCGCCTGGTGGTCGCCCATCGCGAGGCCCGTGCGGGGCTCGGCGTTGCGGGGGATCTCGGGGACGAGCTGCGACGGGCGCAGGCGGCCGACGAGCTTGACGTAGTCCGCCGGGCCCTTGGCGCGGTTGGCCTCCATCAGCACCTCGCGCAGCTCGTCGTTGAGCGCGACGGGCGCGTCGGAGGTGGTGTCGGTGCCGCAGGCGATGCCGCTGTCGATCTGGCCGAGCTTGATCTTGTTGCTGATCGCGACGGCAGCCTCGATCGAGGTGTCGCACGCCTTCTGGATGTCGAAGGCGGGCGTGTCGGGCGCGAGCGCCGAGCCGAGCACGGCCTCGCGCACGAGGTTGAAGTCGCGGGCGTGCTTGAGCACGGCGCCACCGGCGACCTCACCGAGGCGCTCACCGGCGAGGCCGAAGCGCGCGACGAGCCCGTCGAGGGCTGCGGTCAGCAGGTCGGAGTTCGACGCGTTGGCGTACTTGCCGTTGCTGCGGGCGAACGGCGTGCGGTTGCCCCCGACGACGACGGCCTGGCGGATGGCCGGTGTCTTGGGTGACTTGGCGCGGCTCTTGGATGCCTTGGGTGCGGTGGGCATGGCGGTTCCTCCGGGAGGCGTGATCGACGACGGGCGCCGGTGTGTGGGGACAGCATGGCTTGCGGCTTACTGTTACCGCGAGTAACGTCCGCCCCAGATGTTACCGGCGGTAACAGAGGGCGTGGTCGACACGACGTCACGCACCCGAGCCGCCTGACCCCGGAGGTACCAGTGTCCGCACTCGAGCAGGGGATGGGGCTGGCGCTCGCCGGACTCCGTCGCGTCGCTAGCAGCGACCTCGTCGATCGTTACGGCCAGCGGGAGCGCCTCGAGCGTGTGATCCGCAGCGGTGTCCGTCAGGGCTTCGGCGCTGCCACGACCGCCGCACGCGGGTTCAAGATGGTCACCCCGACGCGGTCGCAGCCGGTCCGGCAGGAGCCGCGCGCGCCGAAGCTGTTCGACCTCACGCCGAGCGAGGAGCAGCAGATGCTCGTCGCGATGTTCGACGAGGTCGCCGCCGAGGTGCTGCGTCCCGCGGGCCGCTGCGCCGACGACGTCGCCGCAGCCCCGGCCGAGGTGATGGCGCAGCTCAACGAGCTCGGCCTGCTCTCGCTGGGCGTGCCGAGCGAGCTCGGCGGCGTGCTCGACGAGCGCTCCGCGGTGCTGTCGGTGCTGGCCGCCTCGTCGCTGGCCCACGGTGACCCCGGGCTGACCGTGGCCGCGCTCGCGCCGGCCGCCGTCGCCAACCTGCTCTCGCTGTACGGCACCGCCGGCCAGCAGGAGCGTTGGCTGACCGCGTTCACCGGCGAGGACGCGCCCGTCGCGTCGTTCGCGATGATGGAGCCGCGCGCGCTGTTCGACCCGACCGTGCTGCGCACCACCGCGCGCCGCGAGGGTGACGGCTTCGTGCTGGATGGCTTGAAGTCGATGGTCGCCCGCGTGGCCGACGCCGAGCTGTTCGTCGTCGCCGCCGAGCTCGAGGGCTCCGGCCCGGCCCTGTTCATGGTCGAGGGCGGCGTCGCGGGCGTGACCCAGCGTGTCGAGCCGACGATGGGCGTCCGCGCCGCAGCGTTCGGTGAGCTGCAGCTCGTTGGCGTTCGGCTCGACGCTGACGCCCTGCTGGCCGACGGTTCGGCCGAGGTCTACAGCGAGGTCATCGCGCGCTCGCGCATCGCGTGGTGCGCCGTCGCCATCGGTGCGGCGCAGGCGACGCTCGACCTGCTCATCCCGTACGTGAAGCAGCGCACAGCGTTCGGTGAGCCGATCGCGTACCGCCAGGCCGTCGCGTTCACGATCAGCGACATCGCCATCGAGCTCGAGGGCATGCGGCTGGCCACCTGGCGCGCTGCGTCGCTGGCCGACCGCGGCAAGCCGTTCGCGCAGGAGGCAGCCATCGCGCGTCAGCTCGTGGCGGCCCACGGCAAGCAGATCGGCAGCGACGGCGTCCAGCTGCTCGGCGGCCACGGCTTCGTCAAGGAGTACCCCGTCGAGCGCTGGTACCGCGACCTCACCGGCGCAGGCCTCGCCGAGGGCGTCCTGCTCGTCTGACTTTCCGCCCTCGTGGCGTAGGAGAACAACATGATTGACCTGGAAACCCCGAAGAAGTTCGCGCAGGTCGCCGGCCTGGCGCAGGAGGCGGCGAAGCACGTCTTCCGTCCGATCTCGCGCAAGT
>JBFGFG010000154.1:0-6684 GCA_041579655.1 Nitriliruptoraceae bacterium | reverse complement strand
TGGTCCGGGTCCGCCCACGGCGCCGACAGCTCCCAGCGAGGACCGAGCTCGGCGATGCTCACCTCGCCGGCGTGGGTCGCCCCCGGGTGCAGCACCAGGCCGCGCTTCGCCGCACCGAAGGTGACAGTGCGGTCGGCCGTGACGACGAGACGCGCATCCGCCACCGAGCCCGTGTCCGCGTCCACACCGCTCGGCACGTCGCACGCGACGGAGCCGGCCCCCGCCGCAGCCAGCCGGCCTAGCAGCACGACCGCCTCGGCGGACGCTCCACGCGGCGCGCCCCGGGCGCCTGTGCCGAGCACGCAGTCCACCACGACGTCCGGCCGCTGCTCGCCGCCGGCCTCCCGACTCCAGCTCTCGCTGGACGCCTCGACGTGGCCGAGCAGCGCTCCCCCGCTGCTGGCCCAGGCAGCTCGTGCCCGCGCGCTGTGGTCGGACATCGGCGCGTCGAGCCCGTCGACAGCGAGCACCGTCACGGCGACGCCGCGTGCACGCAGCCGTGACGCACACACCCAGCCGTCCCCGCCGTTGTCGCCCTTGCCCGCGACCACCAGCACCCGGCGGCCGTACACACCGCCGGTGCGCTCGCGCAGCAGCTCGACCACCCCGTGGGCCAGCGCAGCGCCGGCTCGCGCGAGCAGGCCGTCCCAGCTGTCGCCTACCTCCACGGCAGCCGCGTCAGCCGCACCCGCCTGCGCGCCGGTCACCAGCGGCAGGCCGAGCGCGGAGGACGGGTCGGGGCTCACTCGACGGTGACGGTCTTGGCGAGGTTGCGGGGCTTGTCCACGTCCTCACCGCGCGCGCAGGCGAGGTGGTAGGCGAACAGCTGCAGCGGGACGGTGGCCAGCACCGGCGAGGCGAGCACGTGGCTCGGCTCCGGCAGCGTCACCACGTCGTCGGCGTGGGCCTTCAGGTCGGCGGTCGAGCCGTCGGTGCCGATGGCCAGCACGTGCGCACCCCGGGCCTTGACCTCCTGGATGTTGCTGACCATCTTGCCGAACACGTGGCTCTTGGGCGCCACCGCGACCAGCAGCGAGCCCTTCTCAATCAGCGCGATCGGACCGTGCTTCATCTCGCCGGCAGCGAACGCCTCGGCGTGGAGGTAGCTGATCTCCTTGAGCTTCAGCGCGCCCTCCATCGCGACCGGCAGACCGGCGTGGCGGCCGATGAACATCGCGTACGGGACGTCCTTGTAGCGCTCGGCGAGCTCCTTGAGCTGGCCGTTGAGCTCGAGGACCTGGGTGACGTCCTCCGGCAGCTGCTGGAGGCGCGTCATCACGTCCGTGATCTCGGACGGCCACATCGCGCCACGCTGCTGGGCGAGGTACAGCCCGGCCATCAGGCACGCGACGATCTGCGTGACGAAGGTCTTCGTCGCCGCGACGCCGATCTCGGGACCGGCGTGGGTGTAGAGCACCGCATCCGACTCGCGCGCCAACGTCGAGCCGACGACGTTGACGATTGCGAGCACCGGCGCCCGCTGGGCCCGTGCGTGCGCGGCCGCGGCGATGGTGTCGATGGTCTCGCCGGACTGGCTGATGGCGATCACCAGCGTGTGCGGGTCGAGGATCGGGTCGCGGTAGCGGAACTCGGACGCGACCTCGTACTCGACCGGCACCTTCGCCCAGTGCTCGATCGCGAGCTTGCCGACCATGCCGGCGTACAGCGACGTGCCGCACGCGACGACGAACACCTTGTCGATGCGGCCGAGCTCGGTCTCGTCGATGCGGACCTCGTCGAGGTGCAGACGCGGGCCGCGGCTGTCGTCGCTGCCGTCGGTCATGCGGTCGCGCAGCGTCTCGCGGATCGCCTCGGGCTGCTCGTGGATCTCCTTGAGCATGAAGTGGTCGTAGCCGCCCTTCTCGGCGGCCGCGACGTCCCAGTCCACGTGGTAGGCGTGCGGCTCGGCGCTGACGCCGTCGATGTCGACCACGTCGAGGCTCTCCGGCGTCAGCCGTGCGAGCTGGCCGTCGAGCAGCGCGGCGACGTCACGCGTGTGGTCGATCAGCGCAGCCACGTCCGAGGCGCAGTAGCCCACACCGTCTGCGTGGGCGACGATCAGCGGGGCCTCGTGCTTGGCCACGACGATCTCGCCGGGGTGGTCGGCGCTCATCACGCACAACGAGAACGCGCCCTTGAGCCGCGCGACGACCGAGCGGAACACGTCGAGCAGGTCCGCGTCCGCCCCGCCCGCTGCCTCCAGCGCTTCCTCGACCAGGTGGGCGACCACCTCGGTGTCGGTGTCGCTGAGGAACTCGGCGTCCGGCAGCGACGCGCGCAGCGCCTCGTAGTTCTCGATGATGCCGTTGTGGATCACCTGCACGCGGCCCTTCGGGGCGGCGTGGGGGTGGGCGTTGCGGTCCACCGGCGGGCCGTGGGTCGCCCAACGCGTGTGGCCCATGCCAGTCGAGGTGGCCGACAGAGGCGAGGCGTCGAGGTCGTCGCGCAGCACCTTGAGCCGCCCGGCCCGCTTCTGGCTCTCGAGCCCGTCTGGCGTCTGCACCACGACGCCCGCCGAGTCGTACCCGCGGTACTCGAGTCGCTCGAGCCCCTCGAGGATGCCTTGGACAGCGTCCTGACTACCGGTGATACCGATGATTCCGCACACAGCGACGTCCTGACGATTGCTGGCTGGGAGGTGCCGGGAGGCTACCGCCCGGTCCCCCGGGACCACTCGGAGCGCATCAGGCGCCGAGGTCGGACTTCACAGCGAGCACGATCTGCTCCGCTGCGGCCGCGGCGTCGGCCTCGGTGGGCGCCTCGACCATCACGCGCACGAGCTGCTCGGTGCCCGACGGGCGCACCAGCACCCGGCCGCTGTCACCGAGCCGAGCCTCGACGTCCGCGACCGCTGCGGCGACGACGTCGCTGTCCGCGAGCCGCGACTTGTCGACGTCCGGGACGTTGATCAGCACCTGCGGGAGGCGCGTCATCACGCCAGCGAGCTCGGCGAGCGTCTGGCCGCTGCGCACGACCGTCCGCAGCAGCCGCACGGCGGAGCGGATCCCGTCGCCGGTGGTGCAGCGGTCGAGCTGAATGAGGTGGCCGGACTGCTCGCCGCCGAGCATCAGTCCACGCTCGCGCATCGCCTCCAGCACGTAGCGGTCGCCGACCTTCGTGCTGACCACCTCGATGCCGAGGCCCTGCATGGCGTGGTGGAACCCGAGGTTGGTCATCACGGTGGTGACCACGGCGGCGCCGGGCAGCGCCCCCTCGCCGTGCGCGTCGTTGGCGAGGATGGCCAGCACGGCGTCGCCGTCGACCAGCTGGCCGTCGGCGTCGCAGGCCAGCAGCCGGTCGGCGTCGCCGTCGTGGCTGAGGCCGATCGCCGCACCGTGCTCGCGCACCGCCGCCTGCATCACCTCGGGGTGGGTCGAGCCGATGCCGTCGTTGATCAGCTGCGGGTCGGGCACCCCACCGAGCACCGTGACCTTCGCGCCGAGCGCGCGGTAGACCATCGGCCCGATCTCGGCGGCGGCCCCGTTGGCGCCGTCCACAACCAGGTGCATGCCGTCGAGCTCGACGTCCGCCTCGGCGACGACGGCCTGGACGTAGCGCCCGGCCCCGGTGCCGTCGTGGATGTGACGCCCGACCGACGTCCCCGTCGGGTGCAGGTCGACGCCCGCGTGCAGCAGCTCCTCGAGCCGGGCCTCCTCGCCGTCGGTCAGCTTGAAGCCGTCCCCGCCGAACACCTTCAGGCCGTTGTCCGGCATCGGGTTGTGCGAGGCCGAGATCATCACCGCAGCGTGGGCGTCACCGATGGCGGCGAGGTAGGCCACGGCCGGTGTGGGCAGCACCCCGAGCGTCACCGCGTCGCCGCCGGCGGAGGTGATGCCGGCCACGAGCGCGGCCTCGAGCATCTCGCCCGACCAGCGCGGGTCACGACCGATCAGCACCGAGGGCCGGCTGTGCCCCTCCTCCACCAGCACCGCGACCATCGCACGGCCGAGTCGCATCGCGAGGTCGGGTCCGACCTCGGCGTTGGCGAGGCCGCGCACGCCGTCGGTTCCGAAGGTGACGCTCATCTGATGCTCCTGTGCCCCGGCACACGCTAGGGGGCGTCGGTCGTGCGGACGTGCGGCTACAGCAGGACGCCCCGCCCGTGAGGGGCAGGGCGTCCGGGTGCTGCGTGGATCAACGCTTGCTGAACTGCGAGGCGCGACGCGCCTTCTTGAGGCCGTACTTCTTGCGCTCGACCTTGCGCGAGTCACGCGTGAGGAGACCAGCGGCCTTCAGCACGGGACGCAGCTGCGGGTCGTCCTCGAGCAGGGCGCGGGCGATCGCCATCTTCAGGGCGTCCGACTGGCCGGTGGTGCCACCGCCGTTGATGCGGGCGTTGACGTCCCACATGCCGGACTGCTCGACGACGTTGAACGGCTGCAGGACCGCGCGACGCATCTTCTCGGTCGGGAAGTAGACCTCGAGGTCCTTCCCGTTGATCGTCCAGCGGCCGGAGCCACGGGTGATGCTTGCGCGGGCCACGGCCGACTTACGACGACCGACGTGGATGGTGCTGCTCATGTGGGTGTCGCTCTCAGACGTGGGACGGGAAGGGCTGCGGCATCTGCGCCGCGTGCGGGTGCTCGGGACCTGCGTACACCTTGAGCTTCTTGGCCATCTGGCGGCCGAGGGTGCCCTTCGGGAGCATGCCCTTCACGGCGGTCTCGAGGACCTGCTCGGGGCTGCGCTCCATCATGCGCAGGAACGGGACGGACTTGATGCCGCCCGGGAAACCGGAGTGGGAGTTGTAGACCTTGTCGTCGGCCTTGGCGCCGGACGTCGCGATCTTCGCCGCGTTCACGACGATGACGTAGTCACCCGTGTCCATGTGCGGGGCGAACGTCGGCTTGTGCTTGCCGCGCAGGACCGATGCGACCCGGGTGCACAGACGCCCGAGGATTACGTCCTCAGCGTCGATGACGTACCAGGCGTGCTCGATCTCGGAAGCGCGCGGGGAGTAGGTGGCCATGGGTCGTCCTGTCGGGCTGCTCGGAGCCGGTACGCGCGGGTCACACCGCGGCGTGGCGGTACGTGAGGGGGCGGATGCTTCGCACTGGCGTGTTGACGCCGATGACCGCGCACGGAAGACGGCCCTCGCGGGCCGCGACCGGGGAGGGTATCCACGCGGTGCACGAGCGGTCAACCGGACGGCGCCACCGCGCGGTCAGCGGCCGTGTTGTGCCACGGGGCGTCCGGCCAGCGACCGGCGTACCCCACGGACTCGAGCGTCAGCCCCTGCGGTGGAGCGACGGGCCCGGTCACGTTCCGGTCGCGTGCGGCGATGATCTCGGCGAACCAGGCGGGGTCGCGACGGCCCGCGCCCACCTCGAGCAGACTGCCCACGACGGCGCGGACCTGCTGGTGGCAGAACGCGGTCCCGCGCAGCGTCACGTGCGTCTCTCCGTACTCCCCCGGTCCCACGGCAGCCTCGAGCACCGTGCGGACCCGGCTCTTGCCGACGGCCTCGCGGCAGAACGAGGTGAAGTCGTGCTCACCGAGCACCGCCGGGAGCGCGGCGGCCATGGGCTCGATCGCGAACGGGTGCTTCACGTGCCACACGAGCGTGCGCCGGCGAGGGTCGGCCGGTGCCTCGATGAGGCGGTAGCGGTAGAAGCGCCACGAGGCGCTGAAGCGCGCGTGGAACGTCTCGTCCACGATGCTGATGCGCCAGATGCTGATGGCGTCCTCGACCATGTGGTCGAGGCGCTCGCGGAAGCTGGCGAGATTCGCGAGCACGGCCCGGCCGCGCGGCGTCGACGCGGCGACGTCCACGTGCACCACCTGCGCGAGCGCGTGCACGCCACGATCGGTGCGGCCGGCGCAGACCGACGCCACGTCGTGGCCGAAGATGATCCGCAGCGCATCCTCGACCCGGTCCTGCACCGTGTCGACGTCCGGCTGGCGTGCGAAGCCGTTGAACGGCCCGCCGTCGTACGCGAGGTCGATGCGCAGCCGCGTGCTGGTCCCGGGGTCGGGCAGCGGCTGCAGCGGTGGATGGGTGGCCGGCACGGGTTCCCCACGGTCGTCGGAGCGGTGGACGCTATCGCTGGGCCTCGAACGGCCTCTCACGACCGATAGGGCGCCCGAGTGGGCGCCCTATCGGCGTGTTCATTGCGCGTGGGCGCGACTCACTCGTCGTCGGAGCCACCGCCGACGGAGGCGGCGCGACGGTTGCGCCCGAAGATGCCGCGCGAACGCTTGATCTTCTCTTCCTCGATGCGGTCCTCGCCACGGCTGGCCGGGCGGTCCACGAGCTCGATGATCGCCATCTGGGTGTTGTCACCCTTGCGCTTGTGCGTCTTGAGGATGCGCGTGTAGCCACCCTCACGGTCCGCCATCACCGGCGCGACCTCCTCGAACAGGTACGCGACGAGGTCGCGGTCCTTGAGGACGGCCAGCACCTGGCGGCGCGCGTGGAGGTCCCCGGCGCGGCCCTTGGTGATGAGCTTCTCGACGTACGGACGGACCGTCTTGGCCTTCGTCAGCGTCGTCTCGATGCGGCCGTGACGGATGATCTCACCCGAGAGGGCCGCCATCATCGCCTTCTGGGCGCTGGCGGAACCGCCGAGGCGTCGTCCTCGCTTGGGGGTCGGCATTGCGTGTCCTTCGTGTGCACGGCGGGCGCTGGCTCGCCGGAGGTGGTCAAACGTGTGGGTGCTGCGCAGCGGCAGCGGGGTGGGGGGG
>JBFGFG010000153.1:0-6702 GCA_041579655.1 Nitriliruptoraceae bacterium | reverse complement strand
GAGTGATGGCGCAGGCGCGGCCGATGCCGGTGGACGCGCCGGTGACCAGGACGTGGGGTGCGGACACGGTGGCTCCCGGCTCGACGGACAGCGGTGCCCGGCCGGCAGACGGGCCCGGCGGGGGAGCGGATGACGTTACCTTCGGCCTGCCCCGGCCCATCGGCGTGTCGGGCGGCCCGCCGTCATCCCCTGGAGCCCTCGTGCGCCCCTCGCGTCGTCTGATCCCAGCCGTGCTCAGCGCCTGCCTGCTGCTCTCCGGCTGCAGCGGATCCTCGGCCACGCTGCCGGACCTCGACGTCGCGGCGGACTCGGCAGGCGTGGACGCACCCCGGCCGGGCGACGTCCTGCTCGACGGTGGCTGGGCCCAGACGGCAGCGTTCGTGCGCGACGCGGCTGCCGCCGGCGAGGGCACGGTGGTGAACATCTTCGCGTCGTGGTGCGGACCCTGCGAGTCCGAGCTGCCGCTGCTGCTGGCGGCCTCGGCCACGGCCGACGGCGTGCGCTTCCTCGGCGTGGCCAGCGAGGACCGACGCGAGGACGCCGAGCCGTTCGTCGAGCGTCTGGAGGTCACCTGGCCGACCATCCTCGACCGCACGGCGCTGACCCACATCGCGCTGGACGGGCTCGCGATGCCGACCACGGCGTTCTTCGACACCACCGGTCAGCTGGTGTCGGTCGTGATCGGGGAGCTCGACGCCGAACGGCTCGCCGACGAGCTCGCCGCGATCACGCCGTGACCGTCACCGTGGCCGTGCCGGGGCCGCTCGTGCCCACGCACGACGGGCACACCCTGACCACGACGCTGGTGGGGCCGGCAGGCCAACCGCGCGTCGTGCTGCAGCACGGTGTCGGGTCGTCGGTGACGTTCCTGGTCGAGGCCGTCTGCCCGCCGCTGGTCGCCGCGGGCTGGCAGGTCGTGGCCGCTGACCTGCGGGGGCACGGCCAGGCGAGCCCGGTGCCAGACGTCGCGGCGCACGCGCTGTCGCACATCGCGAGGGACGTGGGGGCCGTGGCCGCGGCCACCGGGGCGGTCGCCGTCGGCGGCGTGAGCCTCGGCGGGCACGCGGCGGTCGCGGCGATGGCGGCGGGCCACCTCACTGCCTCCACGAGGCTGGTGGCGGCGCTACCGGCGTGGCTCGGTTCGTCGCAGGCCGGCTTCGGCCCGCACGCGGTCGTGGCGGGGGAGGTCCGGACCGTCGGCGTCGCCGGGATGATCGCCCGCCTCGAGCAGGCCGACGGGCTGCGGCCGTGGCTGCGCCGCGTGCTGCTGCGCGACCTCGCAGCGTCCGACCCGACGTCGCTGGCGGCTGCGCTGGTCGCGCTCGACGGCGGCGAGGCACCGAGCATCGACGACCTCGTCGCGCTGCCCAAGGGCCTCGGGGTGGTCGGCTGGCCCGACGACCCCGGTCACCCGCTGAGCGTCGCACGGGCGTGGGCGATGGCCGCGGACGGCGGTGTGCTGGTGACGATGGCCATCGACGACCTCGACGAGGACCCGCACGCCCTCGGACGGGCGATGCTCGCCGCCCTCGGCCACCCCTGACCGGCCGCTCGGATGGTCCGAAGTCCGCACCCCTGCGGAGTTCGTCCACCTCCGCGGCCCACCGTGCCGCACCGTGGTCCGAAGTCCGCACCCCTGCGGAGTTCGTCCACCCGCGCGGGGGAGTCGGCGTCAGGCGTCAGGCGTCCGCGGCCAGGGCGCGCTTGGCGATCATCGCCTCGGCGGTGCGTGAGACCGGGGGGCGACCGAGCACGGTGCTCATCCAGGCGCTGATGTCCACGAGCGCCTCGAGGTCCACGCCGGTCTCGACGCCGCTGCCGTGCAGCGCGTACACGAGGTCCTCGGTGGCGAGGTTGCCCTTCGCGCCCGGCGCATACGGGCAGCCGCCGAGGCCGCCGACGCTGCTGTCGGCGATCGTCACGCCGGCCTCGAAGGCGTGCAGCGTGTTGGCGAGGCCCTGCCCGAAGGTGTCGTGCATGTGCACCGCGAGCCGCCCCGCGTCGACGCCGGCCTCGTACAGGCCGTCGAGCATCCCGTGCACGCCGCCGACGGTCCCGACACCGATGGTGTCGCCGAGGCTGATCTCGTCGCAGCCCATCGCCAGCAGCGCATCGGTCATGCGCACGACGTTCTCGACCGGCGTGGGCCCGTCGAACGGGCAGCCGAGCACCGTGGAGAGGTAGCCGCGCACGCGCACGCCGGCGGCCTTGGCGGTCGTGACGACCGGCTCGACCATCTCGAGCGACTCGGCCATCGTCCGGTTGATGTTCGCCTTCGAGAAGCCCTCGGACGCGGCGACGAACACCGAGACCTCACGCGCGCCGGCAGCCAGGGCGGCCTCGAGGCCCTTCGCGTTCGGCACCAGCACGGGGTAGCGCACGCCGTCGACCGGCGAGATGCCGGCGAGCACGTCGGCCCCGTCGGCGAGCTGCGGCACCCACCTCGGGTGCACGAACGACGTGGCCTCCACGACCTGCAGACCGGTGGCCGACAGGCGGTCGATGAGCTCGACCTTCGCGCCGGTGGGGATGACCTCGGCCTCGTTCTGGAGGCCGTCGCGCGGGCCGACCTCCACGATGGTCACGCGCTGCGGCAGCGTCATCAGGCGTCCTCGGGGGCGTCGTCCGGTCGCGCCTCGGGCGCGCTGTCGGGGTGCACCGTGACCAACGCCTCGCCGGCCTGCACCGCATCCCCGGGTGCGACCGAGAGCCCAACGACGGTGCCGTCGGTGGGCGCGGTGATGGGGTGCTCCATCTTCATCGCCTCGACCACCATCAGCGTCTGGCCCTTCGTGACGCGGTCGCCCTCGACGACGTCGACGGTCACCACGGCACCGGGCATCGGCGAGATCAGCGCGGCGTCGCCACCCACGGCGTCGAGGTCGACGTGACGTGTCGCGGGGACGATGGTGAACGGCCTCGTGCGACCGAAGCCGTGCGCCCACATCACGTCACCCTCGCGCCGCGCGTGCCAGGCGACCCCGTTCCGGCCGGGCAGCGGGGGGACCAGCGGCATGTCCTCGAGGCCGGAGCTCTCCCCGAGCACGAGGTCGTCCACCAGACGGCCGTCGTGCAGGCCGAGCGATCCCGTCGCTCGCACCTCGACACGGTGCTCGGTCTCGCGCTCCCTCAGGTGCACGACCCACCCGCCCGCACCGTTGCGTACTGGGCCGAGCGCGTCCCACGGGCTGCGCGTCGGCGACGGACGGCCCACGTCACCGAGGGTCGCGGTCTCGGCGGCGGCGAGCAAGAGCTGCGGGACCGCAGGCTCGTCCCAGACCCAGGTGTCCAGCCAGGATGTGGTGATCTCGTCCGCGCGCACGGCCGGGTCGTCCAGCAGGTCGCCGACCCACTCGAGGTTGTGCCGCACGCCGAGCAGCTCGGTGTCGTACACCGCGGCGCGGAGCTTGGTGATCGCATCGTCTCGGTCCGTGCCGTGGACGATCAGCTTGGCGAGCATCGGGTCGTAGTGCGGGCTGACCAGGCTGCCCTGCTCGATGCCGCTGTCGACGCGCACCCCGCGGCCCTCGGGCCACGCCAACGACAGCACGGTGCCGGTCTGCGGCAGGAAGCCGACGGCCGGGTCCTCGGCGTACACCCGCACCTCCATCGCGTGCCCGTCGGCGACCACGTCCTGCTGCGCCACCCCGAGCTCCAGCCCGGCCGCAGCGCGCAGCTGCAGCTCGACGAGGTCGAGGCCGGTGATCATCTCGGTGACCGGGTGCTCGACCTGCAGGCGGGTGTTCATCTCGAGGAAGTAGACGTCGCGCCCGTTGCCGTCGAGCAGGAACTCGACCGTGCCGGCGCCGACGTAGTCCACGGCCTTCGCGGCCTTCACCGCCGCGGCCAGCAGCTCGGCTCGGACATCCTCGGCGAGGTGCGCGGCGGGTGCCTCCTCGACGACCTTCTGGTGGCGGCGCTGCAGCGAGCAGTCGCGCTCGAGCACGTGGATGACGTTGCCGTGGCTGTCGCCCATCACCTGGACCTCGACGTGGCGCGGCTCGCTGACCAGCCTCTCGACGATCATGCGGTCGTCGCCGAACGCGTTCATCGCCTCGCGCTTCGCGGCGGCGAGCGCAGCGGGTGCCTCGGCCGGGTCATGGACCGCGCGCATGCCCTTGCCGCCACCACCGGCCACGGCCTTCAGCAGCAGCGGGTAGCCGACCTCGTCGAGCCGCCCCAGCAGCTCGTCGTCGCTGAGCGACACGTCGTCGATGCCCGGCACGACCGGGACGCCGGCCGCGGCGAGGTGCTGCTTGGCAGCGGCCTTGTCGCCCATCAGGCGGATGACGTCGGGGGAGGGGCCGACCCAGCCGACGCCGGCCGCGGCCAGCGCCTCGGCGAGCTCAGCGTTCTCCGACAGGAACCCGTAGCCCGGGTGCACCGCCTCGGCACCGGTGGCGAGGGCGGCCTGCACGATCGCGTCCACCCGCAGGTAGGACGCGGACGCAGCGGCGGGCCCGATGCAGACGGCCTCGTCGGCGTACGCGACGAACGGCGCGTCGCGGTCGGCCTCGCTGTGGACGGCGATGCCGCGGATCCCGAGCCGCCGGCAGGTGCGCAGCACCCGCAGGGCGATCTCACCTCTGTTCGCGACGAGCACGCTGCGCAGCACCGTCAGGCTCCCTCATCGATCGTGATGTCCGCCCACGGTCCCGCCCGCCAGCGCGTGCGCACCGTAGTGCCCGCGACGGTCGGTGAACGCCCAGCGGTGCACGCGGCGCGCGACGTGGCACCATCCGCTGCACACCACCCGTCCCGCCACCCGTGGAGCAAACCCGTGCGTCGTCCCTCGCTGTGCAACCTCACCCCCTGGATCGTGGCAGGCAGCCTGCTGCTGGCGTCCTGCGGCGGGACGCCGGACACGGGCGAGGTCGGTGAGGCCGTCGGTCCGACCGCCTCGCCCGTCGCGGAGGTCAGCGAGCCGGCCGTGGTCGTCGAGACGCCGAGCGCCGTCAGCACGCCCGCACCGGAGCCGACGGTCGACGAGACGCCCGCTGCGGCACCGGAGCGTGACGCGTCGGAGGTCTGTGACGGCCGCGAGACAGAGGCGTTCATCGAGGTGCTCACCCCGACCGACGGCACGGTCGTGAGCAGCCCGTTCACCGTGACCGGCTGTGGCAACACCTTCGAGGCGTCGTACTCCTGGCGCGTGGTGCTGGCTGACGGCACCGTCGTGGACGAGGGCTTCGGCACGATGACGTGCGGCAGCGGCTGCGTCGGCACCTTCACGGAGGAGCTCACCGTCACCGGGAGCGGTCCGGCGACGCTGGTCGTGTACGAGAACAGCGCCGAGGACGGCTCCGAGGTGAACGTCACCGAGGTCCAGATCGTCCTGTCCTGACCTCTGCCTAGCCCGGGATGACCACGGGGCAAGTCGTCCGGAGCACGCTCGGGACCCAGCGAACACCCGGGAGCGCCAGCGCACACCTTCCATGGTGGGACATCCGTCAGGCCACGAACGTGGGTGGTCGGCCGTACCGTCGTCCGCGTCGTGACCGTGGGCTGATCCCCCCGGTCACCGTGGACCGGGGGGCCCAGATGCATGTGATCGTCGTATCCAGCGACGTCGAGGAGCGATGGGCGGTCGTGGGCGCGCTCGCCCTCGACCCGGCCGTCGCGATGTCGCCCGAGGTGGCCACAGCACGACTCGCGCACCCTGCCAGCCGACCTGCTGAGGCGGTCGTGCTGTGCATCCACGGGGGACCCGACCTGATGTGGCTGGACTGGCACAGGTCGAACGCCACCCGACCCGGGGTCCCTGTCGTGGCGCTCGTCGAGGACGAGGCGCTGATCGCGCCCGCGCACGCGGCCGGTGCTGACGCAGTGGTCACGCTGGAGGGTCCGGCCGAGCTGCTGGTCACGTCGCTGCGGCTGGCCGTCGCGGACGTGACGACGCCCCGGGTGGTGCGGGACGTGGACGGTGCGCCGGTGCCGCACTCCGCCTGACGGCGGTGCGGGGGCCCCACCGGGCTCACATGCGGAAGATGCCCCACCGCGCCGGCTCTGTCGCGTGCTGCAGCGTGGCGTCGAACGCCAGGGCGAGGACGTCACGGGTGTCACGCGGGTCGATGACGCCGTCGTCCCACAGCCGGGCGGTCGCGTAGTACGGGTGGCCCTGCTGCTCGTACTGGTCGAGCACCGGGGCGCGGAAGGCTGCCTCGTCCTCGTCGGACCACGCGTCGCCGCGAGCCTCGATGCCGTCGCGTCGCACGGTCGCCAGCACCGTCGCGGCCTGCTCGCCGCCCATGACGCTGATGCGTGCGTTGGGCCACGTGAACATGAACCGCGGGTCGTAGGCACGGCCGCACATCGCGTAGTTGCCGGCGCCGAACGAGCCGCCGATGACGACGGTGATCTTCGGGACGGTGGTGCACGCGACGGCGGTCACCATCTTCGCGCCGTCCTTGGCGATGCCGCCGGCCTCGTACTCGCGGCCCACCATGAACCCGGTGATGTTCTGCAGGAACAGCAGCGGGATGCGGCGTTGGTCGCACAGCTCGACGAAGTGGGCGCCCTTCAGCGCCGACTCCCGGAACAGGATGCCGTTGTTGGCGACGATCCCGATGCGGATGCCGTGGATCCGGGCGAAGCCGCACACGAGGGTCTCGCCGTACAGCGGCTTGAACTCGTCGAGCACCGAGCCGTCCACGAGCCGGGCGATCACCTCACGCACGTCGTACGGGGTCTTGAGGTCTGCGG
>JBFGFG010000152.1:0-6704 GCA_041579655.1 Nitriliruptoraceae bacterium | reverse complement strand
GCGCGCATCACGCGCTGGTCGTGGCACAGCGACAGCATCGCGCCGGCCGCGAACGCGTGTCCGCCGATCGCGGCCACCGTCGGCATCGGTGCTTCGAGGAACCGCGCCATCACCCGCTGGGCGCGCGAGACGTACGGCTGGAACTCGGTGGGGTTGGCCTGCACCCACTCGAGGTCGAGCCCGTTGCTCCAGATCTTCGACGAGGCTGTGGTCACCAGCACCGACGACGGCGACGCGATCGCCTCGTCGAGCAGCGACGCGACCGACACCATCCAGTCGGGCGAGAAGCGGTTCTCGCCGTCACCGAGGTCGAGGACGGCGACGCCGTCGTCGTGCGTGAGCGTGGGGGTGGACATCGTGGGACCTCTCAGCCGCGCCAGCCGTTGGTGATGGGCACGCGACGCTCACGACCGAAGGCGCGCTTGGTGACCTTGGGGCCGGGCGCCGACTGGCGGCGCTTGAACTCGGCGCGGTCGATCTTGCGCCGGATGTCGCGCACGACCGCCTCGTCGAAGCCGTCCTCGACCAGCTCGTCGATCGAGCGGTCGTCGTCGATGAGCCCCTCGATGATCGCGTCGAGCAGCTCGTACTCCGGCAGCGAGTCCTGGTCGAGCTGGCCCGGGCGCAGCTCGGCGGACGGGGGCTTGGTGATCGACGACCACGGGATCGCCTCCTCGTCCCGGTTGCGCCACCGGGCCAGCTCCCAAACCAAGGTCTTGGGGACGTCCTTGAGGGGACCGAACGCGCCGTTCATGTCGCCGTACAGCGTCGCGTAGCCCACGGCGTACTCGGACTTGTTGCCGGTGGTGAGCACCAGGCCGCCGCGCTCGTTCGACAGCGCCATCATCAGCGTGCCCCGGATGCGTGACTGCAGGTTCTCCTCGGCGATGCCGGGCTCGGGCGTGAGCAGGTCGCCGAGCACCTGCTCCATCGCCACCATCGCCGGCTCGATCGCGAGCTCGTGGATCGCGAAGCCCATGTTCGCGGCCAGCGCGTGCGCATCGTCGATCGAGTGGTCGGAGGAGTGCGGGGACGGCAGCGCCACGCCGGTCACGTTCTCGGCGCCGATGGCGTCCACGGCGATGGCTGCGGTCACGGCCGAGTCGATGCCGCCCGACACCGCGATCCACACGTCCCGGAAGCTGTTCTTGCGCACGTAGTCGCGGGTTGCCAGCACCAGCGCGTCCCACACGGCGCCGACCGGGTCCAGCGCAGGAGGCTGCGACGAGCCCACCGGCGTGGCCGTGCCGGCGTCGAGGTCGAGGTCCGCGATGACCAGATCCTCGGCGCAGAACGCCGCGCGGGCGCCCACCTCGCCGTCGGGCTGCATCACGAACGAGTCGCCGTCGAACACGACCTCGTCCTGGCCGCCGACCTGGTTCGCGTACAGCACGAAGGTGCCGTCACGCTTCGTGTGACGGCCGGCCCAGTGCTCACGCGTCGCGCGCTTGCCCCGGTGGTACGGCGAGGCGTTGGGTGCGGCGATCACCTGCGCGCCGGCCAGCGCGCTGTCGTGGACGGGGCCCTCGAACGCCCACATGTCCTCGCAGATCACCACGCCCACGGCGACGCCGGCCACGTCCACCACCAGCGGCTGGTCCTCGGACGTGAAGTAGCGGGCCTCGTCGAACACGCCGTAGTTGGGCAGCCGCAGCTTGCGGTACGTCGCCTCGATCGCGCCGTCGCGCAGCACCGACGCTGCGTTGTGCAGGTTGCGCGCCGAGATGGCGGTGTCCCAGGCTGCGTCCTGCTCCTCGGGCTCGTCGTCGGCCTCGGGGTGGGACTCGACGTGACCGACCACGGCCACGCAGCCGTGGGGGCCCTCGGCTGCCAGCGCGCGCAACGCCGCGTGGCCGGCCTCGAGGAAGTCGGGCTTCAGCAGCAGGTCCTCCGGCGGGTAGCCCGTCAGGGCGAGCTCGCTGAACACGACGAGCTCGGCGCCCTGCTCGGCGGCGAGGCGCCAGGCGTCGAGCACGTCCTCGGTGTTGCCGGCGATGTCCCCCACGACGGGGTTGCACTGGGCGATGGCCACGCGGAGGGACACGGGGGCTCCGGTCGGGTGATGGGAGGGCCGAGGCGGAACATCGCGACGGCCGCCGGACGGTGCCACACAGGACGGCGACGTGCCAGCCGTAACACGACCGTCACATCGCGTGACGTGCGCGACACGGATGTCACACGGCGAGGAAACGGGCCCTTCGTAGCGTCCGCCTCACGGCTGATGGACCCACGGGCAGCACGACGGGGGCCGGGTCCGACGCCACACCGACCAGAGCACCAGGAGCAACCGTGAAGCGAACGACACAGGTGGCCGCAGCCACCGCCGCCATCTGGCTGATGACCGCAGGACCCGCGAGCGCGACCGTGACGGTCGAGCAGCTGGACTCCCTCAAGACCGACCTCAACATCGTGTGGGTGGGTGTCTGCGCCGCGATGGTGTTCCTGATGCAGCTCGGGTTCTCGATGCTCGAGGCAGGGCTCGTGCGGTCGAAGAACGCTGCCAACATCGTCGCCAAGAACGTGGCTGACATGGCGATCGGCGCGGTGGCCTACTGGGCCGTCGGCGCGGCGCTGGCGTACGGCGCTGGCGCGATCGTCGGGACGAACGGGTTCTTCAACCCGACCTCGTTGTTCGCGATCTCGGACGGCTTCAACGGCGGCACGGACTTCGTGTTCCAGCTCGTGTTCGCGGCCACGGCCGCGACCATCGTCTCCGGAGCGGTCGCCGAGCGCATGAAGTTCACGGGCTACCTGATCGCGTCGGTGGTCATCACCGGTCTGATCTACCCGATCGTCACGCACTTCCAGTGGACGTTCACGGACGACTCCTGGCTGTACGCGCTCGGCTTCCACGACTTCGCCGGCTCCGCGCTGGTGCACATGACCGGTGGTGTCGCCGCGTTCGTCGGTGCCAAGATCCTCGGCCCCCGCATCGGCAAGTACGACAAGAACGGCAAGGCGCGCGCCATCCCGGGCCACAACGTCCCGTTCGCCGCCTTCGGTGTGTTCATCCTCTGGTTCGGCTGGTTCGGCTTCAACGGTGGCTCGCAGCTCGCGGCCGCTGACAGCGCCGAGGCGATCGGCGTCATCCTGGTCTCGACGATGATGGCCGGTGCCGCTGGTGGTCTGGTCGCCGGGCTCGTCACGATGATCCGCGGTGGCGGCAAGTTCGACCCGACCATGGCCGGCAACGGCATCCTCGCCGGCCTCGTGGGCATCACGGCGGGCACCAACTTCGCCACCGCTCCGCAGGCGTTGCTCATCGGTGCCATCTGCGGTGCCGTCGTGGTGTTCGCGGTCGCCGCGTTCGACGCCATCAAGATCGACGACCCGGTCGGCGCGATCTCGGTGCACGGTGTCTGCGGCGCGCTCGGCACGCTGTACGTCGGCGTGATCGCCGCCGGTGAGTCCAACGGTGACTACACCATCTCCCTCGCCACCCAGGCGATCGGCGTGGTCTCGATCGCGGCCTTCGTGGCCGTCACCTCCGCGGTCCTGTTCTACGGACTGAAGGCCGCAGGGATGCTGCGCGTCTCGGAGGAGGAGGAGATCGGCGGCCTCGACATCACCGAGCACGGCATCGAGGCCTACCCGGCCCCGGGCATGGCCGGCGTCTCGGCCTCGACGATGGGGGCCTCCAGCGCGGGTGCCGTCGGACGCGTGGCTCGCCCGGTCACCGACTGACGATCTGCGGGGGCCTCCGGGCCTCACGTGGGGGCCGGCGTCGTCGGTCGCCGGTCCCCACTCCCGCACCAGCACCCCAACCGACAGCCCGCACCCGCCCATCTCCCGAGGGCGGGTGCGGGCGTGTCAGGCGCGACGGCCACGTAGGCTGCGCGGCGCCCGCGTCCGAGCCCGTCGAGCAGACCAGGAGCCCCGCGTGGACAAGCAGCAGCAGTACGTGCTCAGGACCGTCGAGGAGCGCGACATCCGGTTCATCCGGCTGTGGTTCACCGACGTGCTCGGTTTCCTCAAGTCGGTGGCGATCACGGTCACCGAGCTCGAGGCGGCGTTCGAGGAGGGCATCGGCTTCGACGGCTCCTCGATCGACGGCTTCGCTCGGATCCAGGAAGCGGACATGGTCGCCCGCCCGGACGCCTCCACGTTCCAGGTGCTGCCATGGCGACCCAACGAGCGCGGTGTGGCGCGGATGTTCTGCGACGTCTTCACCCCCGACGGCGAGCGCTTCGCGGCCGACCCCCGCCACGTGCTGCGTCGCAACCTGGATCGGGCCGCCGCGCTCGGCTTCCAGGTCGAGGTCCATCCGGAGATGGAGTTCTTCCTGTTCAAGGCCGCCGACGACGCGACGCCGCTGGACAACGGCTCGTACTTCGACATGACGCCGCTGGACATCCAGCAGGACTTCCGCCGCGAGGCGATCGACCTGCTCGAGCGCACGGGCATCAGCGTCGAGTACTCGCACCACGAGGTCGCGCCGAGCCAGCACGAGATCGACCTGCGCGCCACCGACGCGCTCACGATGGCCGACAACCTCATGACCTTCCGGCTGGTCGTGAAGGAGGTCGCGCTCGCCCGCGGGATCTACGCGTCCTTCATGCCCAAGCCGATCGAGAAGGAGTGGGGCAGCGCGATGCACACGCATCTGTCGCTGTTCCGCGGTGACGAGAACGCGTTCCACGACCCAGACGCCGAGGACGGCCTGTCCGTGGTCGCCAAGCAGTTCATCGCTGGCCTGCTGCGGCACGCGCCCGAGATGACGGCGGTCACCAACCAGTGGGTGAACTCCTACAAGCGGCTCGTGCCGGGCTTCGAGGCGCCGGTCCACATCGGCTGGGGCTCCTCGAACCGCAGCGCGCTGATCCGTGTGCCGCGGCACAAGCCGCGCAAGGGCGCATCGACGCGCATCGAGTACCGCGCGCCCGACCCGGCGGTGAACCCGTACCTGTGCTTCTCGGTGCTGCTGGCCGCAGGCCTCGCCGGCATCGAGGGCGAGTACGAGCTGCCACCCGAGGCCGAGGACAACATCTACGAGATGTCGCCCTCCGAGCGCGCGGCCGCCGGGATCGCGCGGCTGCCGCAGGACCTCGGCGAGGCGCTGCGTCGCATGGAGGAGAGCCCGCTGATGGCCGAGGCCCTCGGGACGCACGTGTTCGAGTACTTCCTGGCCAACAAGCGGCACGAGTGGGAGTCCTACACCAGCCACGTGACGCGGTTCGAGATCGACCGGTACCTGCCGCTGCTGTGAGTCGGTCCCGGCGCCGATGAGCGCGTCGCTCTCGGCGCACGGCGGGTGCACGCTGTGACAGCGTGGTCCCGTCCCCGGGACGCCGGGCCTGCGGACCGGCAGACTCCCAAGCCCGATTGCCGCCCATCCGGAGCATGTGCATCCGCTCGTCCCGTCGCCCCCTGCTCGTCCTCGTCGCCGGCGTGCTGGTGGCTGGGGCGTCGATGCTGGTGGTCGGCAGCGCCACGAGCGGTCAGGTCGAGGCACGGCTCGAGGAGCGCGCGGACCGTGTCGAGGCCGTGCTCGGCCTGCAGCTGCGCCAGTACGAGGCCACGTCGCGGGCAGTCGCCGGGCTCGTGCGCCACGCCCAGTCGCAGGCGGACTTCGCGGCCCAGGTCAGCGCGCTCGGCCTCGCTGACGAGCTCCCGGGTATCTACGCGCTGAACGTCACCACTCGGGTCACCCCGTCCGAGCTGGCCGGCTACCTCGCCGACGAGCGTGCGAGCGGCTCCGCCGGGTTCACGGTCAGGCCCGAGCCGTCGGGTGGGACGATGTTCGTCATCGACCGGGTCTCGCCGTTCCAGCCGAACGCCGGCGCGCTCGGCTTCGACGTGATGAGCAACCCGGACGCCGCCGTCGCGGTCCGCCGGGCTGTGCAGCTCGGCGTGCCGTCGCTGTCGGACGCGCTGACGCTGGTCCAGGAGCCCGGCGACCAGACGGGGCTCGTGATGTACCTGCCGTGGTACGCCGAGCAGGGCGAGCTCGCCGGCGTCACGTCGGTGGTGCTGCGCGGGCAGGACTTCCTCGACGCGCTGTCGCTCGGCGACGTCGGCGTCACGGTGGTGGACCTCAGCACCTCCAGCGGCGCACGAGCGCTGGGCACCATCGCGCCAGCCGGGATGGACCCGGACGGGATGAGCACCAAGCGCGTCATCGAGGTGTACGGGCAGGACTGGGAGCTGACGCTGGTGCCGCCCGCGGGCTTCGCGAGCTTCGCGGAGCGCTCGGCCGCGATCGTGGTCCCGCTCGCGATCCTGGCGCTCGCCGGGCTCGGCGCGTGGTTGGTCGCGGCGATCGTGCGCAGCGAGGAACATGCGCGGCAGCAGGTCGAGCAGCGCACGGGTGAGCTGGTGGACGTCAACGCCCGGCTGCACCAGGCGCTGGCCGCGAAGGACGAGTTCCTCGCGGTGCTGGGACACGAGTTCCGCACCCCGCTGACGGTGATCCGTGGCTTCGCCGCGACCCTGCGCGCCGGACGTGTCGGCCCGGTCACCAAGGACGTGGACACGGTGCTCGACCGCATCGAGGCGCAGGCCGCCAAGCTCGACGGGCTCGTGGACGACCTGCTGACCGCCGCGAAGCTCCAGGAGGGGCGGGTGGAGGTGCGTGCCGAGCTCGTGGACGTGCTGCGCCTGCTCGAGGAGCTCGCCGACGCGCACCACGGCCAGCTCGGCACGGTGGTCGTCGAGGCGACCTCGGACCTGTTCGTGGAGGTGGACCGCGCCCACGCGTCGCGTAT
>JBFGFG010000151.1:0-6719 GCA_041579655.1 Nitriliruptoraceae bacterium | reverse complement strand
CGAGGAGGGCGCCGGCGAGCCACGCCGGGTCCTCGACGGGGACCCAGTGGCCGGTGTGTGGCACGACGCGGACGGAGGTGACGGGGATCTGCGCGTGCAGCTCGCCGGTCATGCCCATCGGCGTCGAGCGGTCGTGCGCACCGGTCACCAGCAGCGTCGGCTGGCCGATGTTGTCACGCTCGATCGTCGGCGCCTTCGACAGCGCCCGGCACGACTTGGCGTAGCTCTTGTGGTCGTTGCGCAGGATCAGCTCGCGCAGGAGGCCGACACCGCCCGGCATCGTGGCGTGGGTCTGCGGCGAGACCGCGCCCTCGAGCCACGCGTCGACGATGGGGTCGATGCCGTCCTTCTCGACGAGGTCGGCGCGGTCGCGGTACGCCTGCTGCGTCTCGGGCGTGAAGTGCGAGATGCCGCCGACCAGCACGAGGTTGGCGACGAGCTCCGGCTGCTTCCACGCGAGGTACTGCGCGACGAGCGTGCCCATCGAGTGGCCGACCAGCGTGACGGCCGGCAGCTCGAGGTGGCTGATCAGCTTGCCGACGTCCTTCGCCCACCGCTCGATGGTGAACTCGCCCTTGCCGCCGCTGCGGCCGTGGCCGCGCAGGTCCATGGCGATGACGTGGTGGTGCTGCGAGAGCGCCTGCCCGACGCCGTGCCACACGTTGGCGCTGCCGCCGAGGCCGTGCACGAGCACGACCGGGGGGCCCTCGCCGACGGAGGTGTAGTGCAGGGTGTTGCCGTCGATCTCCGCGAACACGGGGACCTCGAATCTGGGCGGGAGCGGGTGAACGGACCGGAGGCTACCGACGCCAACCACCTCGGCGGCCTGCACCGAACCCGTAGCGACGTAACGTCGTCCGCAGCACCCAACCCACCGGAACCCAAGATGCGCCTCGAGGTCGATGTCCACACCAGCGCCCCCCGCGACGTGCTGTGGGACGTGCTGGTGGACTGGGAGAGCCAGCCCGACTGGATGGTGGACGCCAAGGAGGTGCACGTCCTGACGCCCGAGCGCGAGGGCGTGGGCGTCACGATCCGCTGCCCCACCAACCTCATGGGCGCGACCGTCCAGGACATCATGCGCGTGACCGAGTGGGAGCCGCAGCGCGTGCTCGGCGTGGTGCACCTCGGCAACATCATCACCGGCCACGGCGCGTTCGAGCTGCTCGACGGACCGGGTGACGGCTCGACCATCCACTGGTGGGAGGAGGTCGACCCGCCGCTGGGCGCGTTCGGCGAGTGGGGCGCGAGCACCTTCGTGCTGCCGATCATCCGCCGCATCTTCACGCGCTCGCTGACGAACCTGGCCGGCATCGCCGAGCGTGAGGCGCTGCGCCGGTCCGCGCAGTGACGGCCAACCTCTCCGACCGTCCGCAGACGACACCCACGGGCGCCCCGCACCCGGTGGCGCTGCACGTGCGCGTGTGGAACCCCGGTGCCGCGCGTCGGGTGCTGGTGGTGCACGGGCTGGGCAGCGACGGCACCACGGCCTGGCGCATCGCCGAGGAGGTGGCCGCGCTCGGTGCCACCGCCGTGGTCCCGGACCTGCGCAACCACGGGCTCTCGCCGACGACGCTCGACCACCGCATCGAGGCGTACGCGGCCGACCTCGCCGACCTCGCCGACGGCTGGGACCTCGTCGTCGGCCACTCGCTCGGCGGCGCGGCGCTGGCGATGCTGTGCGCACGACCGGGCTTCGCCGGCCGGGGGCTGCTGATCGACCCCGTGCTGCACCTGCGCGACGAGGACCGCGAGCCGCTGCGCGAGGCGCTGGTCGCCGAGGTGGGTGGCGTCCTCACGCACGAGGGGCTCGCGGCGTCCCAGCCCGGGTGGAGCGCGGAGGACCGCCATCGCAAGGTGCTCGCCTCGGCGCTGGCCAGCCGCCGCACGATGGAGCTGACGCTCGACCACAACCAGCCGTGGGACGTGCGCGCCTCCGTGCGGCTCTGGTCGTGTCCTGTGCACCTGCTCGCGTCGGACCCGGCCGTCGGCACGCTGCTGGCGCCGGCGGATGCCCAGGCCGCTGCCGACGCGCACCCGGGCGTGCAGCTCACCACCGTGCTCGGCGCGGGTCACTCGATCCACCGCGACGACCCCCAGGCTGTGATCGACGCGCTGCACGCGGCCCTCGGCGACGGCTGAGGCTCGCGCAGGCGGCCGCAACCTCGCACGCTGCGGAACCTGCCGTCTGACGGCGGCGTTGTCCCGATGTGCGCCGTCCCCACAGCGCACACCACGCATCGACGGTGCGCCCGGCTCGCCGTACATTGGCAGGCCCGGCGCACCGCCGGTCCGGCACCACCACCAGATGGAGACAGACCGTGTCCGACACCCAGCAGGGCTTCACCCCCGCCCCGCCGCTCGCCGTTGGCTACGCCAGCGCCGAGGTCCGATTCGACTTCATGAAGACGACGTACGGCCTGCTGCTGGGCGGCATCGCCGCGTTCGTCGGGCTCGAGGTCTTCTACTTCACGACCGGTATCGCTGCGGCCGTCACCAACTTCGTGTTCGGCACGTCGTGGCTGCTGATCCTCGGTGGCTTCATGCTGCTGTCGTGGATGGCCAACACGATGGCGTTCAAGGCCAAGACGCGCCAGCAGCAGGTCGTCGGCTACGGGCTGCTCGTGCTCGCCCAGTCGCTGATCTTCATACCGATGCTCGCGATGGCGAGCGAGTTCGCGCCGGGCGCGATCGGCAAGGCGGCCGGCGTCAGCATCGTCGGCTTCATCGGACTGACCGGCATCGCCGTCACCTCGTCGAAGGACTTCTCGTTCCTCGGCGCGATCCTGAAGTGGGTCGGTTTCGCCGTCATCGGCCTGATCGTGATGTCGGTGCTGTTCGGCTGGAGCCTCGGCACGTGGTTCTCGGTCGCGATGATCGCGTTCGCGGGCGCTGCGATCCTGTGGGACACGCAGCGCATCGTGAAGACCTACCCGCAGGGCACCGAGGTGCTCGCCGCGATGCAGCTGTTCTCGAGCGTCGCGCTGCTGTTCTGGTACGTGCTGCGCCTGTTCATGTCGCGCGACTGACCACCTCGTACGACCACGACGGCCGCCCTCCGGGGCGGCCGTCGCCGTGTCACGGGATCGTCACAGCGCGATGAGCACCGAGGCGCCGAGCGCCAGCACCACGCCGGTCCACTGCGTGCGCAGCAGCTGCTCCTTGAGCACCACGCGGGCCAGCAGCACCACGCCGACGGGGTACAGCGACGCCAGCACCGAGGTCAGCGTCAGCAGGCCCTGCTGGGACGCCAGCAGGAACAGCGCGTTCGCGGCCATGTCGAGCAGGCCGGCGAGCAGGCTCAGGCGCACCTCGGGCGCGGCGGCACGCGGCGGGCGCAGCACCAGCAGCACGATGCTCAGCATCGTCAGGCCGGACATGCGGGCGGTGACCAGCGGCCACAGCCCGCCGTCGTCCGGCGCCTGGTCGATCGCCACGAAGAACAGCCCGAACAGCAGGCCGGCCATGGCTGCGGCGAGCGCGCCGCGGCGCACACGGTCGCGGGCTGCCGCGGCCTCGTGCGGGGCGTGGTCGATGTTCGCCGGGGTGCGGGACACCAGCACCGTCGCGACGATCGCCAGCGCGATGCCGACGAACGCCAGGGCGCTCGGGCGCTCGCCAAGCGAGAGGCCGACCACGATCGGGACGGCCGCGCCCACCACCGCCGCGAGCGGCGCGGTGACGCCCATCGGGCCGATCGCGAGCGCCCGGAAGTAGAACAGCAGCCCACCGCTCCCGCCGATGCCGGCCACGAGCCCCCACATCAGCGCCTCGCGCTGCGGCGACACGCCTGTCAGCGGGATCAGCAGCGCCAGCGCGAGCAGCCCGGCGATCTGCGAGATCGCGGTCACCATCACCGAGTGGGCTCGCGTCGAGGCCAGACCGCCGAGGAAGTCGCCGACGCTCCAGGTGGCTGCGCTCGCGAGCGCCAGCAGTGCTGCCACGGTGGCTCCGTCCGGGGGGTCAGGGCGTCGACCGGGGCCGACGATGGCGCGAGGCACGGTACGGCTCGTGGCACCGCACGAGAGCGCGGGTGGACCCGTGCGGGCGCGGTTAGGGTCGGGCCGCCCGGGAACCCTGGAGAGCTCGTGACCACCTTCGTCCCGTCGGAGTTCGCCGCTGACCGTCACCGGGCGCGCGCGATCGTCGACGCGAACCGGCTCGCGACCGTGGTCTCCGCCCGGCTCGACGTCGTGCAGGTGCCGCTGGTGTGCGTCGACCCGCCGGGCGAGCCGCCGCGCACGATGGTGGGTCACGTGGCGGCGGCCGGTCCGTTCGCGGTGTCGGACCAGGTCGAGGTGGTCGCTGTCCACCGGGGTGTCGAGGGGTACGTCAGCCCCTCGTGGTACGCGACCAAGCACGAGCACGGCCGCGCCGTGCCGACGTGGGACTACGAGGCCGTCCACCTGCGAGGGACGCTGCACGTGAGCCGCGACCGCGACGAGGTGCTCGCGGCCGTGCGGCTGCTGACCGACCTCGAGGAGTCCGCGTTCCCGGCGCCGTGGGCGGTCGACGACGCGCCGGCGGCGTACGTCGAGCGGCTGGCCCGTGCCATCGTCGCGATCCGACTCGAGGTCACCGAGGTTGCCGCCGTCGACAAGCTCAGCCAGAACCGCTCGAGCGCCGACGTGGCGGGCGTCGTGACAGGGCTGCGAGACCGCGACGAGCACGCGCTCGCGGACGCCGTGCAGCGCAGCTCGCCGGCCTGACCCGACCGTGGAGCACGCGTCACATCGGCGCGGCGACCTCCAGCTCACGCTCGCAGAAGCGCCACAGCAGCTCGGCTGCGTGCAGGTCCACGGCGTGCTCGGCCACACCGCTGTAGCGGTCCTTCGGGGTCGCGGGCAGCGCCTCGCCGCAGTCCTCGAGGTAGCGACCGCCACGGCCGTGCAGCTCGGGTGCCGTTGCGGCCCACGTCTGCGTGGCCGCGCCCTGCTCCGGCGTCTTGAACGCATCGCTGGTGGGCTGGCCGTCCTCGTCGATCCAGCCCATCGCCACCATCTCCGCGTGCGGCAGGTGCCGTTGCAGCGGGGTGAGGATGCCGCCGGGATGCACGGCGAACGCGTCGAGGTGCGGCACCGCGCCCGATGCCTGCAGCGCCACGGCCAGCAGGCTGTCGCCGGTCTTGGACTGCCCGTACGCCTCCCACTTGTCGTAGCTGCGGTCGCGGTAGTGGGGGTCCTCGGCGACGAACGGGCTGAGCTTGTGCGCGCTCGAGCTGAGCATCACCACGCGTGGCGGGCTGGTGGCCTCCAGCAGGTTCGGCAGCAGCCCCCACACCAGCCGAGCGTGGCCGAGCACGTTCACGCCCAGCTGCCACTCCCAGCCGTCGGCGGTCCGTTGGTGCGGACAGGCCATCACGCCGGCGTTCGCGACGATGCCCTGCAGCCCCCGCGGGCCGAACGCGGCGAGGCTCGCGTCGATCGAGGCCCGGTCGGCGAGGTCCACCTCCAGCGGCTCGGCGGTGCCGCCGCCGAGCCCGCGCAGCTCCGAGGCGACCTCCCCGGCGCGGCGCAGGTCCCGACCGGCCACCACGACGTTCGCGTGCGCTCGGGCGAGCGAACGACAGGTCTCGAGGCCGATCCCGCTGTAGCCGCCGGTGACGAGGAACCGCTGTCCGGACAGGTCCTGTCCCTCCAGCACGGCGTCGGCTGTGGGCCTATGTCCCTGTGCTGCCGTGATGCGCTCCTGCATGCTGGAATCCAACCGTCTCGTGTCGTGCCACAGAAGCACATCGGCGGCCGCTGAGGGTGGCCGGACGTGCGCCGAGGTGTGGTGCGCAGACGGCGTCCGTTTCGTAGCTTGGATCTGCAGGTCGGCTGCGCCGACCGGAGGGAGCTGGCCATCATGTCCACAGAGCAGCTCCGTGACCTGCTCGAGCTCGAGGACGAGCTCGGCTTCATCACGGTGACCACCTCGTTCGCCCCGGAGACCTTCGACGGTCGTGGGCCCTCCGCGCCGCCACAGGTCCGCAGCGAGCTGCGGACGCTGGTGCGCGACGCGGACGACGACCGTCGCGACGCCGTGCGCGATCGACTCATCGAGCTCGAGCCGGCCATCGAGGCGCTGCTCGATCCCGGCTCCAGCGGACGGGGGCGCTTCTTCACCGCTGGACTCAGCGGCGGCGACCCCGTCGAGCTGCGGCTGCAGACGCCGCTGCCGACCGAGGTCCACCTCGAGGACGGCCCTGCGGTGCGCCGCCTGCTGGAGGTGATGGACGAGCACGGCCCGGTCGCGGTGCTGCTGCTGCACCGTGACGAGGCGCTGCTGCTGCACCTCGAGCTCGGGGTCCACCAGCAGCTGCGCTCGTGGGCGGCCGACCTCAGCGACACCGTGTTCGCGCACGACTTCTACGGCCCCGCGCTCGGCGCACCGACGGCGCTGCGGCGTGGTGTGCCGAACCGGCAGGCGAGGGAGGACCGCATCCAGGCCAACCTCGACCGCTTCATCGGCGACGTCGCGGACGAGACCCGCACGATCGCGGAGGAGCAGGGCCTCGACCGCATCGTGCTGGTCGGGCCGTCGCGCGAGCGTTCCCTGGTCGCCGACGCGCTGTCGGGGATCGACGGCACGGCGGTGATCCAGGTCGCCCGCGGCGCGACCGGCCCGTCCCAGGAACTGCTCGACGCGGTGGACGAGGCGCTGATCGACCACCACCGTGGCGTCGAGCTCGAGCTCGTCCGGCGCGCGCTCGACGCTGCCGGGTCCGGCGGCGCCGG
>JBFGFG010000150.1:0-6720 GCA_041579655.1 Nitriliruptoraceae bacterium | reverse complement strand
GGTGGTGACGGCCTGCAGCGACGCGAGGTGGCGGTCGCGCTCGTCGTCCTCGAGGCGGTTGTGCACCCGACGGGCCAACGCGCTGGCGACCGCGCCGGGGCCGTCGTAGCGCACGGCGAACTTGCGCACGAGGTTGGTGCGCGCGTGCGCGACCTCCTCCTCGGTGAGCCCGTCCGCGGTGGCCGCACGCAGCACGCCGAGGGTCTCGGCGACCGAGGCCGCCGTGACCTCGGTGCGCACGGACGCGCCGGCCTGCGACCAGCCGACGTCACGCAGGTGGGCGAAGCCACCCGACGCGCCGTAGGTGTAGCCGAGGTCCTCGCGCAGCTTGAGGTTCAGCCGTGAGCTGAACGATCCGAACACCGCCGTGGAGGCGACCTCGAGCGCGGCGTCGTCGGCCTCGCCGAACGCCGGGCCAGGGGCCATGACGCGCAGCACGGACTGGACCGAGCCGGGCACGTCGGTGACGTGGATGCGCGTGCCGCTGCCCGCGGGCTCGCCGCTGGTCACGACCGGCACCGGGGCAACGGTCGTACCTGAGAGCGGTGCGGCCACGCCGGCGAGGTCCACGCCGGTGAGGTCGCCGACGAGGATCAGCGTCACGGGGGCCTGTGCCCACCGCTTCGCATGCAGCTCCGCGACGTCCTCGGCCGTGATCGTGCGGACCTGGTCGGCCCCGCCACCGCTGGAGATGGCGTAGCGCGAGCTCGCGGCCCACAGGCCACGCGCTGCGGCGCGCCCCACCCGGAAGCCGGGGTCGGTGCGGCGGGCGAGCAGCCGGTCGACGCGGGCGTCACGCACACGCACCAGCTCGGACGGTGCGAGCGTCGGGCGACGCAGCACCTCGGCCAGCAGCGCGAGCGCCTCGGGCAGCAGCCCGGCGGGGACCTCGACGTCGAGGTCGGTGCGCTCGAAGCTCACGCTCACCGACGGGACGGCACCGACGCTCTCGAACGCGACGGCAAGCCCGTGCTGGTCGAGGCCGGCGGCGCCGCGCAGCACGACGTCGCCCAGCAGCGACGCGGTGCCCTCCTTGCCGACGGGGTCGGCGGTGGCGCCGGTGTCCACCAGCACGGTCGCGTGGACCAGCGGGCGGGCAGGCAGGTGCGCCGCGACGACGTCGACGCCGTCCAGCGACAGGCGCTGCACGGTCGGGAAGCTCCACGGCGGGGTGATGCCCTCGTCGGGGCGGGTGGTGACGAGCGTGGTCATGCCTGGTCCTCCGGGACGTAGCGCAGCACGAGGCCGGCGTCGGCGGTCAGCAGCTCGCTGGCCACCTCGGCGACGTCATCGGCGGTGACGGCGAGCACGCCGTCGAGCTCGCGGTCGATCTCGGTCGCGTCGCCCAGCAGCTGGGTGATGCGCGAGAGGTTGTCGGCGCGCTGGGTGGGGCTGCCGAGGGTGTCGAGCCAGTCGACGGCGAACAGCGCCTTCGCGCGGTCAACCTCCTCCTGAGACGGTGGGTCGGTGCGTAGCCGCTCGACCTCGGTGAGCACGGCCTCGGTCACGGTGTCGGCGCTGACGCCGGCGCGGGCCTCGAAGCGGCCCAGCGCGATCGACGCGCCGCAGACGAACTCGGTGCCGGAGGTGAAGCGCGCGGACGGCGACACCAGCTCGCGGTCGATGGTCAGCGCCCGGGCCAGCCGCGAGCCGCGGCCGTAGCCCAGCACCGCGAGCGCGACCTGCGCCGCGTCGTGGCCGGCGGCCCGGTACGGCGGGATGCGCCAGGTGGTGCACACCACGGGGTCCACCACACGGTCGACCACGGTGCGTCGACCCGGCACCGCAAGCGGCAGACGCTCGAGCGTGCCGTCCTTGAGAGGCGGCACGCCACCGAGCGGCTGGATGCCGCCGAAGTAGCGCTCCACGCGCGCCAGCACGTCGGCCGGGTCGAGGTCCGCGACGACGGTCAGCACCGCGTTGTCGGGTCCGTACCAGGTCGCGTGGAAGCGGGTGACGTCCTCCAGCGAGGCGGCGTCGAGGTCCTCCATCGAGCCGATCGGCGCGTGGCCGTACGGGTGCGAGGGGTCGAACAGCCCGTGCAGCACGTCGGGCCACAGCGTGCCGGCGGGCTGGTTGTCGTAGCGCTGGCGCTTCTCCTCCTTGACCACGTCGCGCTGGTTGTCGAGGTTCTCCTGGCTGACGTCGAGCGAGCCCATGCGGTCGGCCTCGAGCCACAGCGCGAGGTCGAGGTGCTCGACCGGGACCGTCTCGAAGTAGTTGGTCCGGTCGAGGCTGGTGGTGGCGTTCAGCTGCGCACCGACGCCCTCCAGCAGCTGGAAGTGGTCGCCCGAGGGAACGTTCGCCGAGCCCTGGAACATCAGGTGCTCGAACAGGTGCGCGAAGCCGGTGCGTCCAACCTCCTCGTCGCGCGAGCCGACCCCGTACCAGAGGTTGACGACCGCCAGCACGGTGGCCGGGTCGCGGTGGATCACCACGCGCAGACCGTTGTCGAGGGTCGCCGTGACCAGGTCGAGGTGCGGCGGTGCGAGCAGGTCAGCGTTGGCCACGGACGGCTCCGGGTCGGACGGGTGGGGGGACGACCGACGCTACCGACGGCCGGTGACACGAGGACGGTGAGGCGACGTCAGACGTCGGACGCTGCCGGCTGTCGCAGGATCTTCTCCATCGCCTTGCCCTTGGCGAGCTCGTCGATCAGCTTGTCGAGGTAACGGATCTCGCGCATCGTCGGCTCGGCGACCTCCTCGACACGAACGCCGCACACCACACCGGTGATGAGCTGGCGGGAGGGGTTCATCGCAGGGGCCTGCGCGAAGAACGTCCTGAAATCGGTCTCGTCGGCGATCCGCACCTCGAGACTCGACTGGTCGTGACCGGTCAGCCAGCAGACGATCTGGTCGACCTCTGCCTTGCTGCGCCCCTTGCGCTCGGCCTTCGCGACGTACAGCGGGTAGACGCTCGCGAAGCTCGTCGTGTAGATGCGGTGTTCGGTCTCCGACATCCTGGCCTCCTCGTGGAGCGCCACCGAACCTAGCGACGCAGCGTGAACCCGTTGGCCGCGGCGGCGTGCCACAGCGTCACACCGAACGTGGCGACCGCCAGCGGCACGTGGACGGCCAACGAGCCGCCTCCGACGTAGCCCAGCCCGATCACGCCGGTCAGCAGCACGCCGAGCACCAGGCCCGACACGAGGTGCTGGGTGCGGCGACGCAGCGGCGTCAGCAGCACCAGCACCGCCTCGACCAGCAGCAGGCCGAACGTCGCGTTCGCGCCGAGCTCGTGCCAGCTCAGCGACGACCCCAGCATCGTCGAGCCGTAGAACGCCCGGATGAAGCCGCCGGCGAACACCGACTGCAGCAGCACGCCCACCGCGACGAGCAGCGCGAGCCCGCCCGCCACGCGCTCCACGGCGGGGCTGACGGGGGTCGGCGAGGTGGGCTGGGTCGTCGCTGCGGTCACGGTCGGGTCCCGGGCTCGATGGACCCGGGACGGTACGGCGTAGTCAGCCTCGGGCCACGACCGGAGCCGACGGTGCGCTCGGGGTGGAACCCACCAGCTGCGACACGGTGACGACCACCGTCCGCCGCGTGCTCGACGGCGCCAGCGGCACCTCGATGCTCGTGCCGGCCGGGACCGTGACGGCCGTGCCGTCCACCAGCACCCGCAGCGTCGTCGTCGCGCTGTCGAGGCGATCCAGCGTCAGCTTCAGCGAATCGCCCTTCACGGAGGCGGAGGTCACCAGCGGCGCGGACGGGACGCGGGCCGAGGCCTGCGGCAGCGCGACCGGCGTGGCCTGGCCGCGACGCCCGAGCAGGTCGATCCACCGGACGGTGACCTGACCGGCCCAGGTCGGGTCGACCGGGACGGTGGTCTGCCAGTCATCGGCGTGGCTGATGCCCTGCGTGCGCACCACGACCCCATCCACGAGCACCTCGACCCCGGCGAGCTTGCGCCCAGCCGTGCGCTGCGCCCAGCGGGTCCGCGAGTCGACCAGGCCGTCGCCCGTCGGCGTCGTCGGGTCGACGGCAGCGACCATCAGCGGCGCCGTGTGACGGTCGACCTCGTGCCCGACCTCGGCGATCAGGTCACCTGGCGAGACGGCGGCGGTCGCGACGGTGTCCCACGCGCCGCTGGTGGTGGTGACTGCGCAGACACCGCCGGCGCTGACGACGGTGAACGGCACCGACGGCACGGAGGCGACGTCGCCGAACGCGCGGGCGGCGTAGGTGCCGACCGGCAGCGTCACGCGGTCGGTGTCCGTGCGTGCGACCGCGTCCGAGCCGGTCTGGCCCGTCGCCAGGTCGTGGCGGTACACCACGACCGCGCTGGCACCGCCGGGCTGCTTCATCTGAACGACCGCACCGGACGCCGTGCATGCGCCGGTCTCGAAGCCGATGGGGGGCATCGGCGTGCGGAACTCGCCGGTGCGAGCGCCACGCCCCCCGGCCATGCCGAGCAGCGCCGACACGTTGCCGCTGACGTCGACGAGCACGAGCTCGACCCAGCGCAGCGCGGCGCCGGTGGCGTCGTCGGTCGCGACGTGGAAGCTGGCGGTCTGGCCCGGCGCGACCGGGTGCGTGCCGTGCAGCACACCGTCGACGCTGACACGGACGTGGTCGACGTCGGTGAGGTTGTGCGGGACGTACACGTTGACCAGCGCACCGGCGCCCTTGCCCTCGTGGATCGAGGCGAGCACGCCGGTGACGTCCGGGGCGGTGAGGTCCGCGCCTGCTGCCGCGAGGGCGTCGGTCGCGAGCACGGTGCCGTCAGCCGCGAGCGCGTGCAGCTGCCGGACGCTCGACGTGCCGTTCACGGCCGGCAACGTCAGCGAGGTGCCCGACGTGGAGACCGCGACGCCGTCCTCGCCGACGAGGTCGTAGCTGACCGCACCGGCGACACCGTCCCACGACCACGTCACCTGCCGGTCGCCCGGCTGTGCGGTGAGGGTCGTGCCCTCGACAGCTGCGACGCTGAGCGCTGCGCAGAGCGTGGCGGTCATGATCCCGGTCATCGTGCGGCTGTGGCGGGGCATCCGTGCTCCTGTAGTCATCCGTGACCCCACTACGGCACCAACCGGTCGCCACTGAACTGACACGCGCTCAGGTACGGCCATCCGGCCGCTCCCGCGGAAGCGGCAAGCGACACGGCTGAGACGCACCGGCGCTGCGCGTACCGTGCGCTGATCACCCACCTCTGAGGTCCCCCGTGCGCATCGTCCCCGCCACCACGCTCATGCTCGTGCTCGCCGCCGGCGGATGCTCGACGGCCGCGACCGTCGACGCCGACGCTGAGTCCGCGGCCGTCGCTGCCTGCGAGGAGTACGCCGCCTACGTCGAGGCGAACAAGGCGAAGGAGAGCGGCACGGCCGACATCCTCGCCGACGCTCGGTCGAGCGCCGAGACTGCGGCGGACGGCGACGCCACCTACGCCCCCCTCGCCGCGGGGATCGAGTCGCGCTTCCAGGCCGGCGAGGACCTGCGCGCCGCTGTCGAGGGCGACGCGTCCGACGGCGACGCCGTGGACGCCGCCATCGAGCTGATCACCTCGTCGAACGAGGCCGTCGCCGCGGCGTGCGCGCCGCTCGGCGTCGACGTCGACTACGCCACCTGATTCCTGCGCAAACGACGGAACCCCGCTCGTTGAGCGGGGTTCCGTGTGTGGAGCGGATGAACGGGATCGAACCGTCGACCTCCACCTTGGCAAGGTGGCGCTCTAGCCAGCTGAGCTACATCCGCATGTCGTTCGAGCGTGACCCGAACGGAGGCGGGAGGTTACCGATGGCGTGGGGGGGCAGCAAACCGAGGGTCCCCGATCGCCCTCCCGGTCACCGTCCTGTGGAGCCGAACCCGCCCGAACCACGGCTCGTGTCGCCGAGATCGTCAACTTCGGTGACTTCTGCGCGACCGACCTGCTGCAGCAGCAGCTGCGCAACCCGCTCCCCCGCCTCGAGCGTGACGGACTCCGCACCGAGGTTGACCAGCAGCACCATCACCTCGCCGCGGTAGCCGGCGTCGACGGTGCCGGGCGCGTTGGCCACGGTGATGCCGTGCTTGCGGGCGAGCCCGGACCGGGGGTGGACCAGACCGACCCACCCGTCCGGGATGGCCATCGCCAGCCCTGTGGGCACGGCCGTGCGGGCGCCCGGCGCGAGCGTGACCGCCTCGACGGAGGTCAGGTCCGCGCCTGCGTCACCCGCGTGGGCGTACGACGGCAGCACCGCGTCCGGGTGCAGTCGCTGCACGTGCAGCACCGGTGTCTGTCCCTGCTGGTCGCTCATCATCCTGCCCCTGCGCCGACGAGCGCGGCACACTACGCGCCAGCCCACCACCGGACCCATGCCGTGAGCGAGCCCGACACGCCCCAGGACGAGCCGACGACGGACGAAGTGGACGACCCGGCCGGTCCCCCACCGTCGGAGCCCGGCTGGAGCGTGCGCGTCTGGTCACCCGAGCGCTGGGCAGCAGCATCCGCCGCTGCAGCCACAGCCGCCGCGGTCACCGGGGACGCCACCGTCGAGGAGCCGGCCTCCGAGGACGCATCCTCGGCCGATGAGCCGGACGCGGCGTCACCCGATGACTCGGGCTCAGCCGAGTCTGCGGACGAGAGCGCAGCGGCAGATGATGTGACGTCCCCAGAGGCCGTCGAGTCCGTAGACGACGTGCCATCGGCGGAGGACGCAGCGTCGGCTGAGGACGTCACGTCGGAGGAGGACGTCGAGTCCGCCGAGTATGCCGTGGCCGAGGAGGAGGCCGCGGTGGT
>JBFGFG010000149.1:0-6749 GCA_041579655.1 Nitriliruptoraceae bacterium | reverse complement strand
GGCGATCACCGGAGCAGCACCGGTGCCGGTGCCGCCGCCCACGGCGGCCGTGACGAACACCATGTCGGCGCCCTTGAGCGCTTCCTTGATGTCGTCGCGCGACTCCGCCGCCGCGCCGAAGCCGACCTCGGGGTTCGCGCCGGCGCCGAGGCCGCGGGTCAGCTCGCGGCCGACGTCGAGCTTGACGTCGGCGTCCGACATCAGCAGGTCCTGCGCGTCGGTGTTGATCGCGATGAACTCAACGCCCTTGAGGCCTGCGTCGATCATCCGGTTGACGGCGTTGACGCCGCCGCCGCCGACGCCGACGACCTTGATGACCGCGAGGTAGTTGGTCGGGGTGACGCTCATCGAGTGCTCCTGTAGGGGTCAGCACGACCGCAAGGTGTGTCGGCGGGCGCGATGCCCTGCCGAACCCTCGACCTCAGGTAGAGGTCTATGCTTATGTAAACCTACGGTCGACCGGACGCTAGGCACCCGGAGGGCGACTGGCAAGGAGGCGTGACGTGACGGTTGCAGGACCGCGCGTCAGGACTCGCTCAGGGCGTGACCGTGGGCGCGCTCGGGGCCCGCACGTCGATGGTCTGCACCACCAGACCGTCGAGGTCCTCCAGCACGGCGCCGAGCGCCCGCGCCTTCTCGTCGCCCCGGGTCGCGTCACCCCAGCGCACCACCGTGCCGCTGGCGAGGTCGAGCTCGATGCTGTCAGCGTTGACGGCGCGCGCCCCCACCACCAGCCCCTCCATCGGGCCCGACAGCCCGAGCAGCACCGCGTGCGCCGTCGCCAGCGCGGGGCGGCTCTCGACGCGCTCCCCCTCGACCGGGGGCCTCCCCGGGACCGACACCTGCGGCGTCCCCGCGGCCTCGCCCGGGCCGAGCACGAGCCCGTCCTGCGACACCAGCCACGGCGCGCCGGCGAACGTGGCGGTCAGGGCGGGCGACACCTCCACCACCTCGATGCGCAGCCCGAGCGAGCCCACGCGGTGGACCGTGACGCGCTCCACCAGCGGCAGGGCGACGATCGCGTCATGGATGCGGCCGGTACGAACGCGCAGCATCGAGGTGCCGAGCTCGACGTCACCGACCGCGAGCACGGTGGCCTCGTCGAGCCGCTCCAGCCCCGTGACCTCGATCGAGGCGAGCGCGACGAGGCTGCTGCGCTCCACGAGCGTGCCCAGCAGCGCGACCACCAGCAGCGTGGTGACCAGGATGGTCCGGCGCAGCCGACGACGACGCCGGTCGCGACGAACCTCGGCCCGACGCGCGGCGATGCGCTCGTTGACGGCGGCCTCGCCTGTCATCGTCCGACCACGACCAGCTCGCTGACCAGGTCGACGCCGTGCACCTCCAGCACGCGGGCGTGCACCGCCGCCAGCACCTCCAGCACGTCGCTCGCGGTGGCGCCCGGACCGGTGGTGATGAAGTTCGCGTGCTTGGTCGAGACCTGCGCGCCACCGATCTGCAGGCCGCGCAGACCGGCGTCGTCGATGAGGCGCCCGGCCGCGTCACCCGGCGGGTTGCGGAACACCGACCCGCAGTTGGGGTGCTCCAGCGGCTGGTGCTCCTGCCGCCAGCGGCGCACCTCGGCGAGCTCGGCCTTCACGCTCTCGGCGTCGGCGGCAGCCAGCACGACGGTCGCCGACACCACCAGCGCGTCCGCGGGCAGGGACGAGGAGCGGTAGCCCAGCCCGAGCAGCTCGGCCGGCCACGTCTCGCGGGTACGGCTGCGCAGCCGGAACAGGTCCGCCTCGACCAGCACGTCGGAGAGCTCGCCCCCGTGCGCCCCGGCGTTCATCACGACGGCACCCCCGACGGTCCCGGGCACGCCCACACCCCACGCGAAGCCACCGAGGCCCTCGGCCCCGGTCATGACGGCGACGGCCGGCAGCGGCTCGCCGGCGCCGGCGGTGACCACGGCCCCGCCTCCGGCACGCGGCACGACCTCGATGCCGCGGAAGCCGTTGCCGAGCACCAGCGCGATCCCCGGCCACCCGGCGTCTGCGACCAGCAGGTTGGAGCCACGCCCGAGCACGAGCACACCGACGCCGTGCTGCTCCGCCGCAGCGCCGACGGCGGCGAGGTCGTCGTCGCACTCGGCGCGCACCAGCACGCGGGCGTTGCCACCCACGCGCAGCGTCGTCATGCCGGCGAGCGACGCGTCACCGGTGACGGCCCCCACGCACGCGGCGGTGAGCTGATCGACGAGGGGGTCAGACACGACGGGTCCGCAGGCGGTCGAGGAGCGCGGGCCCGACGCGGGTCACGTCGCCGGCGCCCGTCACCAGCACGAGGTCGCCGTCGCGTGCCTGCTCGGCGAGCAGCTCCGCGAGCGCGCCGAGGTGGGGCTCGTACAGCACCTGCGCGCCGGCCTCCTCGGCGGCGTCGGCCACGAGACGGCCGGTGACGCCGGGCTCCGGCGCCTCGGGGCCCGCGTACACCTCGGTCACCACGACCAGGTCCGCGGCGGCGGCAGCGCGCCCGAGCTCGGCGCCGAGCACCCGCGTGCGCGAGTAGCGGTGCGGCTGCACCACGACCACGACGCGGCCGTCCGTCTCGGCGCGAGCAGCCGAGATGGTGGCGGCGAGCTCCGTGGGGTGGTGGGCGTAGTCGTCGATGACCTCGACGCCGCCGGCGCTGCCGAGCCGCTGGAATCGTCGCTGGGTGCCGGCGAACACGCCGAGACCGACGGCGACCGCGGCGACGTCCTGGCCGAGCGCCCGAGCGATGGCCAGCGCGGCGGTCGCGTTGCGCAGGTTGTGGTCACCCGGCATCTCGAGCTCGAGCGCGACCGAGAGCTCCGGCGTGTGGACCGTGCCGCTGCGCGGCCCCTCGATCTCCAGCCTGACGGTGGCGTCCGACGCCGTGCCGTAGGTGACGACGTGGGTGCCCTGCGGCGCACGGTCACGCAGCGCGGCGGAGCCCGCGTCGTCCGCGCACAGCACCACGGTGCCACCGGGGCGCACGCGCTCGAGGAACTGGACGAACGCCGCGTCGACGTCGGCCATGTCGCTGAACTCGTCGGGGTGGTCGAGCTCGAGGTTGGTCACCACCGCGACGTGGGGCTCGTAGGCGAGGAACGAGCGGTCGGCCTCGTCCGCCTCGGCGATGGCGATCCCGTCGGCGCCCGCGTGCGCGTTGGCACCGGTCTCGTTGAGCTGTCCGCCGATCACGAACGACGGGTCCACGCCGGCCCGTTGGAGGCCGACCACGGTCATCGCGGTGGTGGTGGTCTTGCCGTGCGTGCCTGCGATCAGCACGCTGGTGTCGCCGCTGATGGCGTCCGCGAGCGCCCTGGCGCGCAGCACCACCTCGATGCCCGCGGCCTCGGCCGCAACCACCTCGGGGTTCTCGCGCGGCACGGCCGTGGAGATGACCACCTGGTCGACGCCGGCCACCACGCTCGGGTCGTGCCCGACGATGATGGTCGCGCCGAGGGCGCGCAGCTCCTCGAGCACACGCCCGTCGCGCAGGTCGCTGCCGGAGACGTCGTGGCCCCGCAGCAGCAGCAGTCGAGCCACGCCGGCCATGCCGACGCCGCCGATGCCCACCAGGTGCACGCGGTTCGGCACGGGCCGGCCCGGTCTGGTGTCGATGGTGCTCTGTGTCTGGGTCATGCGGGCACCTCGCCGGGGCGTCGCTGGAGCTGGTCGAGCACGAGACGCGCCACGTTGGTGGCGGCGTCCGGGCGGCCGTAGGCGCTGGCTGCGGCTGCCGTCTTCGCCGCGCTGGCGGGGTCGAGCAGCCACGGCTCGACGACCTCCACGAGACGGCGACCGGTCAGGTCCTTGTCCTCCACGACCACGCCGCCGCCCACGGACTCCAGGGCCCGGGCGTTGTGCAGCTGGTGGTCGGCGGTCGCGTGCGGGTACGGCACCAGCAGCGACGGCAGGCCCAGCACCGTCAGCTCGGCGATGGAGGTCGCCCCCGCGCGACACACCACGGCGTCCGCGGCCGCGAACGCGAGGTCCATCTCGTCGATGAAGTCCACCAGCCGGATCGCAGGGCCACGGCCGGCGGCGCGGCGCGAACGCTCGAGCGCGGCGGCCGTCTCGTCGTACAGGCCACGGCCGCTGGAGTGCAGCACCTGCACGCCGTCCGGCGCCTTCCAGTACTGCAGCGATCCCGCCACGGCACGGTTGATCGTGCGCGACCCCTGGGAGCCACCGAACACCAGCAACGTGGGCATGTCGGGGCGCAGCTTGAAGTGGTCCCGCGCCGCCGCACGCAGCGACGAGAGGTCCATCTCCAGCAGCTCCTCGCGCACCGGGTTGCCGGTGATCGCGACGTGCTCCTGCTGCTTGAAGCGGTGCACCGAGCCGGGGAAGCTGACCGCGATCTTGTCGGCCCAGCGGGCGGCCATGCGGTTGGCGACGCCCGGGATCGCGTTCTGCTCGTGGATCACCAGCGGCAGCTGCTTGCGCGCCATCGCCCACGACGTGGGCAGGGACACGTAGCCGCCGAAGGTGACCGCAGCCCGCGCGTCGACCTCGGTCGCGAGCTGCTCGACGCTGCGCACGGCGCGGCGCAGCGCCCCCGGCACCTTCAGCATCGACATCGAGGGCCGGCGCGGCAGCGGCAGCACGTCCACGTGGTGCAGCTCGTAGCCGGCCTGGGGCACCAGACGCCCCTCGAGGCGGTCGCGCGTGCCGACGAACACGGGCGTGATGCCCGGATCGAGACGCCGCAGCTCGTTCGCCACGGCGATGGCCGGGAAGACGTGGCCAGCGGTGCCGCCACCAGCGATCAGGACCGTACGTGTGCTCACGCGGATGCCTCCGTGCGGGTCGTGCCGGCGCCTGGCCGGGACCGCGCGATGCTCGTGAGGATCCCGAGCGCCACGAGCGTCGAGATGAGGGACGAGCCGCCGACGCTGAGCAACGGCAACGTCACGCCGGTGATCGGCAGCATGCCCGTGACCGTACCGATGTTGAGGAACGCCTGACCGACCAGCCACGAGGTGATGACGCCTGCCACGACCCGGCCGAAGCGGTCCGGCGCGGTGCGCGCGATGCGCAGCCCGACCACGAGCACGGCGCAGAACAGCGCCACCACCGTCAGCGCCCCGAGCAGACCGAGCTCCTCACCGATGATCGCGAAGATGAAGTCGGTCTCGGGGTTGGGGATGAACTCCCACTTGCCACGGCTCGCGCCGAGGCCCCGACCGAACCAGCCACCGGAACCGAGCGCGTACAGCGACTGCAGCAGCTGGTAGCCCGAGCCGAGCGGGTCGGAGTCCGGGCTGAGCCACCCGGTGATGCGGGCCACGCGGTAGCCGGCCGTGGCGATCGCGATCGCCGTCAGCGCGGTCCCGACCACCCCGAACACCATCACGAGCCGCGCCGGGATGCCCTCCAGCCACAGCACCAGACCCACGATCACGGCCAGCAGCAGGGTGGTGCCGAGGTCGGGCTCCAGCATCACCAGCACCGCCTCGATGCCCAGCAGGGGCAGCGCGGGGACCAGCAGGTGCTTGGTGGTCAGCTCGGTCCCCGGGCGCAGCGCTCGCTTGCGAGCGGCGACGTCCGCGAGCCACAGCACCGTGGAGAGCTTCGCGAACTCGGACGGCTGCACGATGACCGGGCCGATCGCGATCCAGCGCGTGGAGCCGTACTCGGTGAAGCCCACCCCCGGCAGCACCACCATCAGCAGGGTGACCAACGAGACGATGATCATCGGCCACGACAGCAGGCGCCACACCCGGTGGTCGAGGGCGGCGATGCCGGCGAACAGCCCGATGCCGAGCACGGCGAACTGCGTCTGACCGACGAACGTCTGGAACGCGTCGCCGCGCCGCGCGTCCGCCACGAACGACGCCGAGAGCGTCATCAGCAGCCCGAGCGCGAGCAGCAGGCCGACGAGCACGACCAGGGTGAGCGCGTCGCGGTTCCACGGCCCCGAGCGCGCCACGCCGAGCCGTCGGTACCACGGGGCAGCTGTCGCAGAGCTGCTGGTGGTGGCCGTCATCTGCCTGCTCCCTCGTCGGTGTCCGGCGCCGAGCGCACCGCGCCACCGGCCGCGAGGGCCTGCACGGCGTGGGCGAAGCGGCGACCGCGGTCGGCGTAGCCGTCGAACAGGTCGAACGAGGCGCACGCGGGGCTCAGCAGCACCCTGTCCCCCGGCTGGGCTGCCGCCGCGGCCGCCACGACCGCCGCAGCCATCGGGTCCTCGGCGCCCTCCGGGACGACGGTGCTCGGCACCCCTGCGGCCGTGGTCATCGCGCGCAGCTGCTGGGCTGCCTCGCCCAGCAGCACCGCGTGGCGCACGCCGTCCATCGCCGGGGCGAGCGCACCGAGGTCCACGCCCTTGGCCTGACCGCCGGCGACCCACACGGTGCGACCGCCACCGGGGACGGGGGCGCCGAGCGCCGCCCGCACCGCGTGCGGGTTGGTCGCCTTGGAGTCGTCGACCCAGTGCACGCCGTCGTGCACCAGCACCAGCTCGGAGCGGTGCCCACCGGGCCGGAACGCGGCCGCGGCCCGCCCCACGCCAGCGAGCTCAGCGCCTGCCAGCAGCGCGATCGTCGCCGCGGCCGCCACGTTGGCGCGGTGGTGCGGCGCGTCGCTGGAGAGCTCCTCGAGCCCCACCAGACGACCATCGGCCATGGGCAGGTGCACGTGCAGGGCGTCGTGCTCGACGCCCACGCCCACGGTCACCGGCGCGACGCCGTCGAAGCGCGCGACGTGGCCGGGTGCGCGCTCCAGCAGCGCTCCCACGAGCTCGTCACCCGCCGGTACCACGGCCCAGTCCTCGCT
>JBFGFG010000148.1:0-6760 GCA_041579655.1 Nitriliruptoraceae bacterium | reverse complement strand
GGGGGGCGCCGTCGAGGACGAGGGGTCAGTCAGGCGTGCCCGAGGCCGACGCGGACGGGCTCCGAGGGCGTCATCGTGATGCCGTGCGAGCGGGTGAAGCCGGCGCCGCCGCTCAGGGTGCGGTCCCGCATGACGCGGCCGAGCGCCGCGGTCGCCTCGAGCATCGCGAAGTGGTTGCCGATGCACGAGCGCGGCCCGCCACCGAACGGCAGGTACGCGTAGGGGTCGCGCGCCTTGACGGCCTCCGGCAGGAAGCGGTCCGGGTCGAACGTCATAGGGTCGTCCCACAGCTCGGGGTCGGTGTGCATCCCGGCGAAGTGCGTGATCACGACCTCGCCCCTGCGCACGAGGAAGCCGTCGATCTCGGCGTCGCGCTCCACGGACCGGCCGGTGACCGGCACGGGGGTGTGCAGCCGCATCGCCTCGTCGAGCACGCGGCGGGCCAGCTCGAGCCCGCCGACGGTCGCGGCGTCCGCGCCGGGCTCGGCGGGCAGCACGGCGCGCGCCTCGGCGCGCACGGCGTCCTGCAGCTCCGGGCGGCGGCTGAGCTCCCACAGCGCGAACGTCAGCGCGGTGGAGGTGGTCTCGTGCCCGGCCAGCAGGAAGATCACGGCCTGCTCGAGCACGTCCTGCTCGGACATCGCCTCGCCCGTCTCGGGGTCGGTGGCCTCCTGCAGCAGCCCCACGAGGTCGTCGGTGCCGGTGACCTCGGCGTTGCGGCGGTCCACGATCGCGCGGATCGCGTCCTCGATGCGCTGGCGCAGCATCTCGAACCGCTTGTCGGACCGGGCGTGCAGCAGCGGGACGTGGGGGATGGGTCGCAGACCGCGCTCGATCACCATCTCGGAGAGCGTCACCACGTCGCCGAGCATCGGCGCGACCATCTCGTACGCGTCGAGACCGAACAGCGTGGTGGAGGCGGCCCGCACGGTCAGCTCGCGCATCGCGGCGTCGAGGTCCACGGTCCCGTCCGTCGGCCAGCTGGCAACGGTGTCGGCGCTCGCGCGGTCGAAGTCGGCGGCGTAGCCATCGACCCGCCGGCGGGTGAACAGCGGCTGGAGCGTGCGTCGCTGCGCGACCCAGCGATCACCGACAGAGGTCAGCAGCCCGTCGCCGAGCACCCGCCCCATCTCCTGGTAGATCGGCGTGGACTTGCCGAACGCGTCGCGGTCCGTGAGCGCTGTCCTGATCCCTGCCACGGACGAGGTGCCGGTCATCGCCGGGATCATCGGCAGCGGGCCGTCCACGCGCCAGGTCGGCCCGTAGCGCGCCCGCAGCCGCTCGTAGGTGGCCGGTGGGTCGTCGCGCATGCCCTTGGCGAACGGCAGCGCTGGGAGGCCTCGGGGGCCCGGGGCGGTGCTGCGCGGCAGCGTGGTGGTGGACACGTCGGCTCCAGAGGGCTCGGGAACAGCACCGTACGGCCACATCGCGTGCTCTGAGGTGCGTGTCCCATGTCTCGTCGCCCGTGCAGCGGCCACAGTGCTTGCACGCACTCCGTACCCAGGGAGCCCAGACCGTGACCCGTTCCAGCCGCTTGCTCGCCGTCGGCGTCGCAGTGATCGTCCTCGGCCTCGTCGTGGCGTTCCTCGCCCTACGCGACACCAAGGACGAGATCGTGGTCAACGAGCCCGGCGCGGCCGTCGACGGAGCCCTCGACACCGAGCAGGAGCTCGACGGTGCCACGGCCACGCAGGGCGTCGGCCTCCTCGCCGAGGACGCGGTTCGGCTGCCGCTGCCCGTGATCATCCCCGAGGGGCACGAGGCTGTCGCTGTGACCGTGACCTACGCCAGCGGCACCGCGGCGCTGCCGGTCCCGGGCGACCGCGTCAACATCTACGCGGTGTTCACCCAGGGGCTGCCGGCTGGCTTCGGCGGGGCTGCCGCGTCGGCTGACGACGCCGCAGGCGCCGGGAACGGCGTCGTGCGCATGCTGTCGGCGGTCGAGGTGCTCGGTGTCACCGGCGTCGAGGCGCTGGCTGGCGGCGGGAACGTGAACTTCGTCGTCGCAGTCACCCCCGGGGACGCCGAGCGACTCATCTTCCAGGCCGCGACCCAGCAGCTGTGGTTCACGCTCGTCAACGAGGCAGACCCGGTCGTGGACGGGGTGGGCGTGACGCTCGACACCGTGCTCGACGACGCCGCCTGAGTCCACGGCACGCACCACGGCACCACCACCACGCGCACGACCCGCCCCCACCCAGGCAGGAGCACCAATGATCACCGACGTCGTCGTCCTCGAGCCGGACGCCTCGCTCGCCACCACCGTCGAGCAGCTGTGCAGCGACCTCGACAGCCCGACGCGTGTGACCACCTGCCTCGACGCCTCGTCGCTCGCCTCCTCCGTCAAGCCCCCGTCCGTGGTCGTGGTCGGTCCCTCCTTCGCGACGCCGGCCGGCCTCGCGCAGATCGAGCGCCAGGTCCGCAACCTGCCCGGTCTCGAGGTCGTGCTCGCGTTCAGCGAGATCCCGGACGTCTCGGTCGAGGAGCTCATCGGCACCGGCGCCAGCGCGATCGTCGACCCCAAGGACCGCTGGGAGCTGCGCGCCACGCTCAGCGCCGCGATCACCCGCACCGCCGGCCTCGCCCAGATCCTGAGCGCACACGCCTCCGGCGCGGTTCGCGCCCCGCGGGTCTACACCGTGTGCTCGCCCACCGGCGGCTGCGGCAAGACGTTCTACGCCTCCAACCTCGCCTACCTGCTGGCCACCACCAGCAACCTCAAGGTGGCGCTGGTCGACCTCGACCTGCAGTTCGGTGAGGTCACCGCCGCGATGCGCGTGCGCAGCCGCCACACCGTCGCCGACGCCGTGGCCGTGCGCGACGACCGCGACCTCGACGAGATGCTCCCCGAGCTGCTCGTCGAGCACGAGTCCGGCGTGCTGGTGCTGCCCGCCCCGCGCGACCCGGCGATCGCCGACACCATCCAGCCGGCCGACGTCACGCGCGTCATCGACGCGCTGACCCGCTACGTGGACGTGGTGGTGGTGGACACCCCGACCGGGCTGACCGAGCCGGTGCTGGCCGCGATGGACCGCAGCGACCACCTGTTCCTGGTGGCCGCGCTCGACCTCGCGTCGCTGCGCAACCTGCGGCTGTTCGTCGAGACCCTCGACCGCCTGCGCATCGACGACGACCGCCTGTCGCTGGTGCTCAACAAGGAGGCCAAGGACACCGGGCTCGAGGTCAAGGACCTCGTGAAGGTGTTCCCCAAGGGCTTCGCCGGCCGCGTGCCGTTCGACCGTGAGGTCGCCCGACTGATGAACCACGGCGTGCCCGTGCTCGACGGCGCGCCCAACAGCGCCGTCGCCGCCGGCATCGTCGAAGGCCTGCTGCCGTTCCTCGACGAGGAGGCGGCGAAGGTCGCACGCGCCCGCTTCATGCACACCCCGACCACCCCGCTGCGTCGGCTCGTGGACCGGGTGCGCCCGCGCCGTGAGCCCGTCGAGGACGACGGGCGGGGTCACGCCTCGATCGAGGAGTCCGCCCCCAGCACCGGTAGGACCATCGCCAGCATCACCGGAGGTACCCGATGAAGCTCTCGGACAAGCTCGCAGCCAGCGACCAGAACGCGACCGACGACGAGGCGCCCCGCCGCGTGGTGCGGCGCCGTCGCCCCGCCGAGGGCGACGGCCCACCCACGACCGAGCGCCGCGCGACGCCCCGTGGTGAGGACGCCAACCGGCTCGACAACACCGACTGGCTCGCGGCGAAGCGCACCGTGCGCGACCACGTGCTCACCGAGATGGGCCCGCGTCTGACCGGCCCCGAGGCGCTCGGCGGCCCGGAGCTGATCACCGAGGTCGAGGCCTGCGTCGACCGCGTCATGCGTCGCGAGGAGGTCAAGGTCTCCCCGGCCGCGCGCCGTCGCTTCGTCAAGGAGCTGCGCTCCGACCTGCTCGGGTACGGCCCGATCGAGACGCTGCTCGCGGACCCCGAGGTCACCGAGGTGATGTGCAACCGCTTCGACGAGATCTGGGTCGAGCGTGACGGGCGCGTGGAGGCCACCGACGTCAGCTTCGCCGACGACCAGCAGTACCGGCAGATCATCGAGCGCATCGTGTCGGCCGTCGGTCGCCGGGTCGACGAGTCCTCGCCGATGGTGGACGCCCGCCTGCCCGACGGCAGCCGTGTCAACGTGATCCTGCCGCCCCTGGCGCTGAACGGTCCCGTGCTGACGATCCGCCGGTTCTCCGAGGACCCGCTGACCGTGGCGGACCTGGTGAACTTCGGCTCGATGCCGCAGTCGATGGCGATCTTCCTCGAGGGGGCCGTGCGCGCCGAGTGCAACGTGCTGGTCTCCGGCGGCACCGCGTCCGGCAAGACGACGCTGCTCAACGTGCTGTCCGCGTTCATCCCCGAGCACGAGCGCATCATCACCATCGAGGACTCGGCCGAGCTGCGCCTGCAGCAGCCGCACATCGTGCGGCTCGAGACCCGCCCGGCGAACGCCGAGGGGGCCGGCGAGGTCGCGATCCGCGACCTGGTGCGCAACGCGCTGCGCATGCGACCCGACCGCATCGTGGTCGGTGAGTGCCGCGGGGGCGAGGCGCTGGACATGCTCCAGGCGATGAACACCGGTCACGACGGCTCGCTGACCACCGTGCACGCCAACACCGCGCGCGACGCGCTGTCGCGGCTCGAGACGCTGGTGCTGATGAGCGAGCTCGACCTCCCGCAGCGCGCCATCCGCGAGCAGATCGCGGCAGCCATCGACGTCATCGTGCAGGTCGAGCGCCTCCCCGACGGCCAGCGCAAGGTGACCTCCGTCCAGGAGGTGCAGGGGATGGAGGACACCACCATCCTGCTGCAGGAGCTGTACCGCTACGAGCCCAGGGTCGAGGACGGCCGCTACCTCGGGTGCGCCGAGCCGACCGGGCTGCGCCCGCGGCTGCTCGAGCGCTTCAAGGAGCGCGGCGTGGACGTGCCCATGGCGATCCTGCAGCGCTGAGACGCACGACACCTGGAGTTCCCTCGTGACCACCACCACCGCCGCCGTGCTGATCTCGACGATCGGGCTGCTGTTCATCGCGCTCGCGCTCGTCGTGCGGGCCCGGGAGCGTCGTGAGCAGCTGCTGGAGCTGCTCGACCTGCCGTACGCCGAGGACGAGGTCGCGAAGATCGACCACCTCGCCGACCGCACCGGGCTGCTCGAGCCCGGCATCGGCCTGGTCGGGTCGCTGCTGGTGCGCATGGAGGTCGCGGACCGCATCGCCAACGCGCTGGAGCGCGCTCGCATCCCGCTGCGGCCCGGCGAGGTCGTGCTCGGCACGGCGGCCGCAGCCGTCGGCGTCGGCGTCTGGTTCGCGGCGCTGACCGGCCAGCTGGTGCTGGGTCCCGTCGTCGCGCTGATGGTCCCGATCGCGGTCAAGGTCGTCATCGGCTCGCGCATCAGCCGGCGCCGCCGGGCGATCGAGCAGGAGCTGCCGACCGCGCTGTCGCTGCTGGCGAGCTCGCTCGAGGCCGGCCACACGCTGCACCGCGCGATCGACCTGATGGCGAAGGAGACCACCGGTCCTCTCGCTGAGGAGTTCGGCGTCACGCTCGCCGAGACGCGGCTCGGTGCCCCGCTCACCGACGCGCTCGAGCGCATGGCGCAGCGCATCGAGATCGAGGACCTCGACTGGGTGGTGCAGGCCGTGCGCATCCAGCAGTCCGTCGGCGGCCGGCTCTCGGAGCTGCTGCACACCCTCGCCGACTACCTGCTCGCCCGTGAGGAGGTCCGCCGCGAGGTCAGCGTGCTGACCGCCGAGGGCCGGCTGTCCGCCTGGATCCTCGCAGCCCTTCCTGTCGGTATCGGCATCGGCGTGCAGATCATCAGCCCCGGCTACCTCGACGAGCTGTTCCGCGGAGCCGGCCTGCTGGCGCTCGCCTACGCGGTGGTGTCGGTGCTGATCGGCGTGGCGCTGACCATCCGCATGGTGAAGTCGGTCGAGCTGTGACCCACGCCTCCCCGCCCACGCCCGACACCTCGGCCATCGCGCCGACCTCGACCGTCAGGACCGCACGATGATCCCGTTCGTGATCGCCCTGCTGCTCGGCGCCACGGGCGCCGTGCTCGTCGGCATCGCCCTGCGGATGCGCCGCGACGACCCGGTGCGCGCGCTGGTGGCAGAGTTCGAGGCCGCCGACGTCGCCCCGCCGCTGGACGAGTACCACGCCAACCTCGAGGTGCCGATCCTCACCCGTCTGCTCTCGCCGCTGGCCGGCGCGGGTGCGAGCTTCGCCGGCCGCTTCCTGCCGTCCAACGCGCTGGACCGCACCCGGGAGCGGCTGGTGACGGCCGGCCTCACCGGCGAGGTCACGGCCGAGGAGTTCATGACGTTCCGGCTGGTCGCCGGCGGCCTCGGCATCGTGTTCGCGCTGATCCTGGCCCTCGGCATGGGCGGGGTGCAGGGCGTCGCTGCTGGCGGCCTCGCGCTGCTGCTGGGTCTGGGCGCGCCACGCGCCACCGTCGACCGCGCCCGCAACGCCCGGGTCGCCTCCATCGAGCGCGAGCTGCCCGACTCGTTGGACCTGCTGGCGATCTCGGTCGAGGCAGGCCTCGGCTTCGAGCAGGCGCTCGCGGTCGTCGTCGACCGCTCGCAGACCGTGCTGGGGTCCGAGTTCGGTCACACGCTGCGCGAGATGCAGCTCGGCCGTAGCCGCGTGGAGGCGCTGCACGAGCTGCAGCGCCGCGTGCAGGTGCCGGACCTCGACTCGCTGGTGCTCGCGCTGGTGCAGGCCGACGCGCTCGGCATGCCGCTGACGCGCATCCTGCGCG
>JBFGFG010000147.1:0-6761 GCA_041579655.1 Nitriliruptoraceae bacterium | reverse complement strand
GGCCGAGGCCGAGGCCGAGGGCCGCAAGAACCTCGAGCGCGTCGGGCTCAGCGACAAGGTCGACGCCTACCCGGGTCAGCTCTCCGGCGGCCAGCAGCAGCGGGTGGCGATCGCCCGTGCGCTGACGATGAACCCCGAGATGATGCTGTTCGACGAGCCGACCTCGGCGCTTGACCCCGAGCTCGTCGGTGAGGTGCTGCAGGTGATGCGCGACCTCGCCGAGGAGGGGATGACGATGATGGTCGTCACCCACGAGATGGGCTTCGCGCGGGAGGTCGCCGACCGTGTGGTGTTCATGGACGGCGGCGTCGTGGTCGAGGAGAACACACCCCACGCGCTGCTCAGCGACCCGCAGGAGGACCGCACCAAGGCGTTCCTCAGCCAGGTGCTCTGAGCGACGCTCAGGCGGGGGAGAGCTTGGCCAGCGCCTGGCTGATCTCCGTGAGCGCGGCCACGACCTCGGTCTGGTCGCGCTCGTTGCGTGGACGCGACAGCGCTGTGAGCGCCCGCTGCACCTGGACGCGGATGCTGAGGATCTCGGTGTCGCTCATCGGCGCTACCCCCACGGTCTGCTCGACGTTGGGGGAACCCTACGAGCGGCGTGTCACGCCCCGGTTACGCGGGCGTCAGGAGTCGGTGACCGCCCTGTGACGAGCCGGAGTCACGACTCGTCGTCGGGCAGGTCGCGCTCGGGGCGCCACGAGCCGAGGCGACCGATGCGCTCCTTGCGGACCTGGCGCCGGATCAGCGCCTGTGCCTCGCGCCGATGCTCCTCGTCGGTCTCGGTCAGCAGCGGGGGGACCGGCGCGGGGCGGCCCTCCTCGTCGAGCGCCACGAACGTGAGGTAGGCGGTGGTGGTGTGACGGCGCTCGCCACCGTGGGCGGGCTCGGCCTCCACGCGCGCGCCGACCTCCAGCGAGGTGCGACCGACCGCGTTGACGCGGGCCTTGACGGTCACGAGGTCGCCGACGTGCACCGGACCGAGGAACGACAGCTCGTCCACGCTGGCCGTCACGGCCGGGTGGCCCGCGTGGCGTGCAGCCGCCGTCCCGGCCGCGTCGTCGACCATCCGCATGATGACGCCGCCGTGGACGTTGCCGAGCCCGTTGGCGTCCAGCAGCGTCATGCCGCGCACGAGGGTGATCTCGGAGTCGGAGACGCGGCGTGGTGCGAGGTCGGACATCGGGGACTCCCGTGGGCAGCGGTGGGCGCATCGGCGTGGCCGCCGGGGTGCGCTGGTTGGCACCGACGCTACGCAAACCGCGCGGCTGTGGCACCGGGACGGGGCCGGTGTGGGCACTGGGAGGGGGGCAGCCGCTACGGTCGAGCGCGGCCCCGCCACCGCGGCGGGATTCCTTTAAGAACGGTCCTGTGAGGCCGGGAAGGAGCCGCATCGTGACGACCTGTGTCCGCATGCCCCTCGACGGGCGTCCCGACCGGAGGTCCGCGCGATGACGCGGCTCCTCGACGCGGACGGCATCAGCCGTGCCCTGACCCGCCTCGCGCACGAGATCGTCGAGGCCGGCAACGGCGCCGACGACCTGGTGCTCGTCGGCATCCAGACCCGTGGCGTGCCGCTGGCGCGCCGCCTCAAGACGGTCATCGACCGCATCGAGGACACCGACGTCCCGTGCGGCGAGCTCGACGTGACGCTGTTCCGCGACGACCTGCGTCGCGGTGCACCCCGGCCGCTCGGTCGCACCGAGGTGCCGGTCGACATCGACGGCAAGATGGTGGTGCTCGTCGACGACGTGCTGTTCACCGGTCGCACCATCAGGGCCGCGCTCGACGCTGTGCTCGAGCTCGGGCGCCCCGCCGCGATCCGGCTGGTCGTGCTGGTGGACCGCGGGCACCGCGAGCTGCCGATCCGCGCTGACCACGTCGGCAAGAACGTCCCCACGGCGCTCGCGCAGCGCGTGACCGTCAAGGTCGCCGAGATCGACGGCGAGGACGCCGTTGACATGGCGCAGGACGGTCGCGGGATCGGCGACGCCCCCCAGTCATCACCCGCAACGCCCGGACCGACCTCCCCCGATGGTGACGCATGAGCATGCCCTCCTCCCTGCTGTCGATCGAGCAGCTCGACCTCGACAGCTTCAACCTCATCCTCGACACCGCTGAGCAGATGGCCGAGATCGGCGAGCGGGAGATCAAGAAGGTCCCCACGCTGCGCGGCCTGACGGTCTGCAACCTGTTCCTCGAGGACTCCACCCGCACGCGCATCAGCTTCGACATCGCGGCCAAGCGGCTCTCGGCCGACGTGATCACCTTCAGCGCGAAGGGCTCCAGCGTCAGCAAGGGCGAGTCGTTCAAGGACACCGCGCTCACGCTCGACGCGATGGGCATCGACGCCGTCGTGATCCGGTCGTCGTCGTCCGGCGCGCCGCTGCAGCTGAGCCAGTACCTCGACCTGCCGGTGCTCAACGCCGGCGACGGCTGGCACCAGCACCCCACGCAGGCGCTGCTGGACGCGTTCACGATCCGTCGCCACTTCGGCAAGCTCGCCGGCCTCAAGGTGCTCATCGCCGGTGACATCCTGCACAGCCGCGTCGCGCGCAGCGAGGTCCAGGCGCTGATCCTGGCTGGCTGCACCGTGCGCGTCTGCGCCCCGCCGACGCTGCTGCCGCCGTTCATCGAGGACTGGGGTGTCGAGGTCATCACCGACATCGACGACGTGCTGCCCGACACCGACGTGCTGTACGTGCTGCGGGTGCAGCGCGAGCGCATGCACCGGGCGTTCTTCCCCACCAGCCTCGAGTACGCCCGCTTCTACGGCATCGACCCGCCGCGCCTGGCCCGCATGCCGGAGCACGCGGTCGTGCTGCACCCCGGGCCGATGAACCGCGGCGTGGAGATCACCCCCGACGTGGCGGACTCGCCGCGCGCGCTGATCACCCAGCAGGTCACCAACGGCATCAGCGTGCGGATGGCCTGCCTCTACCTGCTGCTCGCCCACGGCGAGAACGACACCACCGACGGAGGTTCCCAGTGAGCCGCATCCTGCTGAAGGGTGGCCGCGTCATCGATCCGGTCGCCGGCACCGACGTCGTCGCCGACGTCCTGCTCGACGGCGACACGATCGTCGAGGTGGGCAGCGCGCTGGACGCGGGCGACGCCGAGGTCGTGGACGTCACCGGCACGATCGTGACCGCCGGGTTCGTCGACCTGCACACCCACCTGCGCGAGCCCGGGTTCGAGGACGCCGAGGACGTGCAGACCGGCTCCGAGGCCGGCGCCGCCGGCGGCTACACCGCGCTGTGCGCGATGGCGAACACCGACCCGGTGACCGACTCGGCCGCCGTGGCCGAGATGGTGTGGCGCCGCGGCCGCGAGGTCGGCCTCGTGGACGTGTTCCCGGTCGGCGCGATCACGAAGGGCCTCCAGGGCACCGAGCTCGCCGAGATGGGCGAGCTGTGGGGCTCCGACGCGAAGGTCGACTGCTTCTCCGACGACGGCAAGCCCGTCGCCGACGCGCTGATGATGCGCCGCGCGCTGCAGTACGCGACGCGCTTCGACGCCGTGATCATGAACCACTCCGAGGACCCCGACCTCACCGCCGACGCGCAGATGAACGAGGGCCGGATGTCCTCGGTGCTCGGGCTCGCCGGCTGGCCGCACGAGGCCGAGGAGGTCATGATCGCTCGTGACCTGATCCTCGCCCACGGCGTCGGTGCCCGGCTGCACGTGCCGCACGTGACCACCAAGGGCGCCGCGGACCTCATCCGGGCAGGCAAGAAGGCCGGCGTGCGCGTGACCGCCGAGGTCACCCCGCACCACCTGAGCCTCGACGACGCGGTCGTGGCGACCTACGACAGCCGCTTCAAGGTCAACCCGCCGGTGCGCACCCGCGAGGACGTGGACGCCCTGCGCGTCGCGCTCGCCGACGGGACCATCGACGCGGTCGCCACCGACCACGCCCCGCACGCGCCCGAGACCAAGGACGTCGAGTGGGACGTCGCCCCGTGCGGGATGCTGGGCCTCGAGACCGCGTTCGCCGTGGTCTACACCGAGCTCGTGCTGGCCGGCCACCTCGAACTGGTGACCGCGGTCCAGCGCTTCACCACCGGCCCCGCCAGCGTGCGCAACGTGGCGGGCCACGGGGGAGCGGTCGCGGCCGGCGCCCCGGCCAACCTGACGGTGCTCGACCTCGACGCCTCGTGGACGGTGGACGGGGCCGCACTACGGTCGCGCGCACGCAACACGCCGTTCGAGGGACGCGAGCTGACCGGCAAGCCGGTCCACACGCTGCTCCGCGGACGGTTCACCCTGCGAGACGGGAAGGTGGCCGCATGAGTGACGCACTGCTGGTGCTCGAGGACGGCACGCATCTGCGTGGCCGCGGGTTCGGCGCGACCGGGACCGCGTTCGGCGAGGCCGTGTTCAACACGGGGATGACCGGCTACCAGGAGGTCCTCACCGACCCCTCGTACCGCCGTCAGATCGTCACGATGACCGCGCCCCAGATCGGCAACTACGGGATGTGCGAGGCGGACAACGAGTCCGACCGCATCCAGGTCGCCGGCTACGTCGTGCGCGAGGCCGCCCGCCGCTACTCCTCGTGGCGCGCCGAGACCGGTCTGCGTGAGGCGCTCGGCGAGGCCGACGTGGTCGGCATCGAGGACGTCGACACCCGCGCGCTGACCCGCCACCTGCGCAGCGCCGGCGCGATGCGCGCCGCGGTCTCCACCGAGGTGCTCGACGTCGACGCGCTGCTCGCCCAGGTGCTCGAGAGCCCCGGGATGCTCGGCGCGGACCTCGCCAGCGAGGTCACCACCGCGCAGCCGTACGACATCGCGGCCGAGGGCGAGTCCCGCTTCCGCGTCGTGGCCATCGACTTCGGGATCAAGCGCAACATCCTGCGGATGCTCGCCGCTCGCGGCGTGGACGTGCGCGTCCTGCCGGCCAGCGCGACGCCCGACGAGGTGCTGCAGCACGACCCCGACGGCGTGTTCCTCTCGCCCGGCCCCGGTGACCCGGCCGCGGTCACGCAGGGCATCGCCACCACCCAGGCGATCCTGGGCACCAAGCCGGTGTTCGGGATCTGCCTCGGCTCGCAGCTGCTCGGTCGGGCGCTCGGCGCCGAGACCGCGAAGCTGGCGTTCGGGCACCGCGGCAGCAACCAGCCGGTGCTGCGCCGCGAGGACGGGGTCGTGGAGATCACCTCGCACAACCACGGCTTCGCCGTCCAGGCCGAGTCGCTCGGTCGCGACCTCGGCGACATGGCGTACGAGACCGCCGACCACGGCGTGGTCGAGGTCAGCCTCATCAACCTCAACGACGACGTCGAGGAAGGGCTGCGGTGCCGGGACATCCCCGCGTTCACCGTGGAGTACCAGCCGGAGGCAGCGCCCGGCCCGCACGACGCCGCGTACCTGTTCGACCGGTTCACCGACCTGATGACAGCGACGAGCAAGGGAGCCCTCGATGACTGACAACAAGGTGCAGACCAACCCACAGCGCATCCGCGTCTTCCTCCGCGGGGGCATCCTCGCCGAGGGCGAGGCGCACGTGAAGGCCGGGGCCTACCGCCAGCGGGTCAGCGACCTGCTGAACCTGCAGTCGGCCCCGTTCCTCGCGCTGACCGACGTGCGCTACCAGGCGCCGGGGACACCCCCGTCGCACACGGACGCGTTCCTCGTCAGCATCCCGGACATCGTCGCCGTGGACCTGTTCGGGACCAGCGACGACGGCAGCGCCGTCACGGAGTCGATCTCGGCCGACGCCGAGGCCTGAGCCTCCGAACCACCCCTCCTTTCCGTAGTCAGCCCCGTCAGGAATGCCGTGCCACGTCGCGACGACCTCCACTCGATCCTCGTCCTCGGATCCGGCCCGATCGTCATCGGGCAGGCATGCGAGTTCGACTACTCGGGCACCCAGGCCTGCCGCGTGCTGCGCGAGGAGGGCTACCGGGTCCTGCTCGTGAACTCGAACCCGGCCACGATCATGACCGACCCGTCGATGGCGGACGCGACGTACGTCGAGCCCCTCACCGTCGAGGCGGTCAGCGCGATCATCGCCAAGGAGAAGCCTGACGCGCTGCTCGCGACGCTCGGCGGCCAGACCGCGCTGAACCTCGCGGTCGAGCTGTACGAGAGCGGCATCCTCGAGGAGCACGGCGTGGAGGTGCTCGGGGCTGACCTCGAGGCGATCCAGACGGCCGAGGACCGCCAGAAGTTCAAGGAGGCGATGGCCGAGATCGGGCTCGAGTCGGCCCGTTCGCACTACTGCCGCACCGTGGACGAGGGGATGGCCGCGGCCGAGGAGTACGGCTACCCGATCGTGCTGCGCCCGAGCTTCACGCTGGGCGGCAAGGGCGGCGGCATCGCGTACGACGCGCCGCAGCTGCGCACGATGATGGTGCAGGGCCTCCAGGACTCGCCCGTCCACGAGGTGCTGGTCGAGGAGTCCATCATCGGCTGGAAGGAGTACGAGATGGAGGTGATGCGCGACCACGCCGACAACTGCGTGATCATCTGCTCCATCGAGAACATCGACGCGATGGGCGTGCACACCGGTGACTCCGTGACGGTCGCGCCCGCGATGACGCTGTCGGACCCCGAGTACCAGCAGATGCGTGACGCCTCGTTCGCCGTGCTGCGTCGCATCGGCGTCGAGACCGGCGGCTCGAACGTGCAGTTCGCCGTCGACCCCAAGACCGGTCGCCAGCTGGTGATCGAGATGAACCCGCGCGTGTCGCGCTCCTCGGCGTTGGCGTCGAAGGCGACCGGCTTCCCGATCGCGAAGATCGCTGCGCGTCTGGC
>JBFGFG010000146.1:0-6810 GCA_041579655.1 Nitriliruptoraceae bacterium | reverse complement strand
TCACGGTGCCGTCGCCGTCGACGACCACCGAGCCGGAGTCGCCCTGGAGCAGGGAGGCGCCGAGGACGATGACGTCGCGCTCGGTGCTGTCCTGGCCGTAGATGTCGCGGCCGAGGGCGCGGATGCGGGACTCGACGCGGGCGGGGGCGACGCGGAGCTCGTCCTGGCCTCCGGGGTGGCCGAAGCTGGCCGCGCCCTCGCCGTCGTCGGCGGTGCCGAAGCTCAGCGGTGTCTGCTGGAGGCCGGGCACCTCGAGCAGCGCGAGGTCGCGGTCGTCGTCGAACGCCAGCGCGACGGCGTCGAGACGGGTGCCGTCGGGGCGCAGCACCTGGATGGCGTTCGAGCCGGCGATGACGTGGGCGTTGGTGATGACGAGGTTCTCGCCCACGGTCCAGCCGGAGCCGGCGAACGCCGAGCCGCAGCCGCCCGCCTCGATCTTCACCGTCGAGGCGCTCACCCGTGACACGACGTCCTGGGACACCGGGATGGCCTCGGGCGGGGGCTGGGTGACCGGCGCGGGTGCGAGGTTGGAGAACACCTCGGGGAAGCGCGAGTCCGAGACGAAGGTCTGCAGCGCCGCGAGCGGGTTGGGGGCGCGCGGGGCGACGTCGGTGACCAGGCCGACCACCAGCGAGCCGCGGACCTGCCGGGCGAGCGTGCCGGGGACCATGCCGGCCAGCGGGGCGGCGAACCACACCAGCACGAGCAGACCGGCGATGCCTGCGACGGCGCCGCCGGCCCGGTCGAGGGTCGACAGCGGCGTGTCGGAGATGGCGCGGCGCATCGTCATCGCGACGGCCTGCGCGAGGGTCGAGACCACCAGCACGGTCAGCACGACGGCTGCCAGCGGCGTCAGCAGCCGGACCATCGGCGTGCTCGGGGCGAGCAGCTCCACGGCCAGCGGCACGGTGAACGTGGACAGCCCGAGCCCCCCGAAGAACCCGACCAGCCCCGCGGCACGCAGCAGCAGACCCATGCGGTGGCCCGCGACGGCGGACATGCCGAGGGCCAGCACGAGGACGATGTCGAGGAGGCTCACGCCGCGGACGGTACGCCGCGAACAGGGAGGTCGCGCAACGCCACCGCCCGGCGCCGGCGCGCGAGACGCACGTTGGTGTGCGCTGACGCGCGTAGGGAGCCGGAGTTACGGCGATGCAACCTCACGGCCGTCCGTCGGCAGGTGTCCGCGGCCCAGGGGGCGAACACCTCAGACGACGCCCCGACCGGGCCGCCGACCTCATGGAGTCACACCGTGTTCAGCCCCAAGCCGCTCGCCGTGGCGCTCGCGCTGGCGATCCCAGCCGGCATCGCTGCCGTGCCGCTCGCCCCGACCGCCGACGTCCTCACGCGCAGCGCTGCTGCGACGATCGCCGTCGACCACCTCGCTGCCGGCATCGGGATGGAGGACGTCGCCAGCGCGTTGGTGACCGACGAGTACACCTCGCAGCACAACGGCGTCACGCACGTCTACCTGCGCCAGCGTGTGGGTGGCCTCGAGGTGCTCGGCGCCGACGCGACCGTGAACGTCCAGGACGGCGAGGTGCTGTACGCGGCCGGTCGCATGGTCGACGAGATCGCGACGCACGCCAGCGGCGTGCAGCGCATCAGCGCGGTCGAGGCCGTGGCGATCGGCGCGGACGCGACCGACGCTGACCCCCGCTCGCTCACCGACGAGCCCGGGCTCGCCTACCAGGTGACCGAGGACGGCCGCGTGCGGCTGGCGTGGTCCTTCCAGCTCGACATGGGCCTCAACTGGTGGAACCTGTCGGTCGACGCCGAGGACGGCTCGGTGCTGTTCCTCACCGACTGGGTCGACCACGAGGACATCGCTGAGGTCGCGCACCGCACCGCGCGCACGGAGCCGGCGCCCGCCGGCAGCTCGAACATCTTCGACATGGTCGACCCGATCCTGCCGACGGACAACGTCGAGGACGGCTCGTCCTACCGCGTGTTCCCGATGCCGCTCGAGAGCCCGCTGGACAACGGCGCCGAGCACATGCTGGTCCACAACCCGGCGGACGCCGCGGTGTCGCCGTTCGGCTGGCACGACCTCGACGGCAAGCCCGGTCATGACACCACCCTGACCAAGGGCAACAACGTCAACGCCTACGCCGACACGGTGCAGGCCAGCTTCTACGTCGGGCTCAACCTCCCCGACGCGGTGCCGGAGCACAACAAGCCCGACGGCGGCGAGACCCTGCAGCCCAACGGCGGCGAGGGGCTCGACTTCGACTTCGACATCCTCAGCTACGACGCCACGCCGCTGGCCTACCGCGACGCCGCGATCACGAACCTGTTCTACTGGAACAACGTGATGCACGACGTCAGCGCGAAGTACGGCTTCGACGAGGCGGCCGGCAACTTCCAGCAGACCAACTACACCGGCGAGGGCCTCGGCAACGACGCCGTGCGCGCCGAGGCACAGGACGGCAACTTCGTCCTCAACGCCAACTTCGCCACCCCGGCGGACGGCGCGCCCGGCCGCATGCAGATGTTCATGTGGGTCGACGCGTTCCGCGACCTCGGTGGCGACGCCAACCGCGTGCACTCCACGCAGGTGCGTGACGGTGACCTCGAGGCCGGCGTGATCGCCCACGAGTACGGCCACGGCATCAGCAACCGCCTCGTCGGTGGCCCGTCCGCCGCCGACTGCCTGCGCAGCTACGAGGAGCGCATGGGCGAGGGCTGGTCCGACTTCTGGGGCTACGCGCTGACCATGCGTGAGGGTGACGACGGCGCCACGCCGCGCGGCATCGGCAACTACGTCATCTACTACGACGAGTACGCCGGCGAGTCGAAGGCCGACCAGTTCGGCCGCGGCAACGACCTGCGCACCGGGCCCGGCATCCGCATCACGCCGTACTCCACGCACAAGCTCGTCAACCCGTCCACGTACGACACCGTCAAGGGCGCCGCGGCGCCGCACGGCGTCGGCTACGTCTGGGCCTCGATGCTGTGGGACATGTACTGGAACCTGGTCGACGTCCACGGCTACAACCCCAACCCGTACGACTCCTGGGACACGGGCGGCAACAACCTCACGATCCAGCTCGTCACCGACGGCATGAAGTTCGCGCCGTGCTCCCCGGGCTTCGCGGACGCGCGTGACTCGATCATCGCGTCCGACATCGCGCTGACCGACGGCGAGAACTTCTGCCTCATCTGGAACACCTTCGCCAAGCGCGGCCTCGGCTTCGACGCGAAGCAGGGCACCAACACCAGCAAGACGGACAACAGCAACGGGTTCAAGACGCACCCGACCTGCGCCTGACCCACAGCACCACACGCGAGCCCCCGACCACACGGTCGGGGGCTCGCGTCGTTGCGTGTCGTGCGGGATCGGCGTCGACCGCGCGAGGCTCAGGCGGGTGCGTCGAGGATCTCGGTGAGCACCGCGATGGCGCGCTCGACCTCCCACGGGGCGGTGGTGTGGGTGAAGCTCAGCCGCAGCTCGCGCTCGGGGTTCACGCCGAGCGCGAGCGTCAGACGGTGCGAGTAGAAGTGCCCTGCGCCGGCGGCGACACCGCGCTCGCCCAGCGTCCGGGCGACGTCACCCGCGACGCGGTCGAGCACCATCGCGACCGTCGGCACCCGTCGGGTCGGGTCCGTCGGGCCGAGCACGCGTACGTCGCTGCGGCCGGCGAGGAACGCCATCAGCGGGCCGAGACGCTCGACCTCGGCGGCGCGCAGCAGGTCGTGCACACGCAGGTTGCGCTCGCGCGGGGACGCGGGCGCGCCGTTGAAGTGGTGCTCGTCGATGGCCTCGAGGTAGTCCACGACCCCCTGCACCGCCGCGAGCTGCGCGTGGTCGGGGCCCGAGGGCACGAGGCGCTTGTGCGGCATCTCGGCGTTGAAGTAGTGGCCCTGGTTGGGCAGCTGCTCCATCGCGTCGTGGCGCACCACCATCACGCCCTGGTGCGGACCGTAGGTCTTGTAGGTCGAGAACAGGTAGATGTCCGCACCGGTGTCGTCGATCCACGGCAGCCCGTGCGGCGCGGCGGCGACGCCGTCGACGATCGCCATCGCGCCAGCCTGGTGGACCGCGTCGCACACCGCCCGCACGTCGAGCGGGTCGCCGAGGAGGTTGGACACCTCCGGGAACGCGACGGCCGCCACGTCGGCGTCCAGCACCGTGGCCAGCGACTCGAGTGTGAGCGCGCCGGTCTCGGCGTCGATCGGCCACACCCGCACGTCCACGCCCGCGTCGGACAGGCGGGCCCACGGACCGGCGTTCGCCTCGTGCGCCTGGTCGGTGATGACCACCGCGTCGCCCGGGCCGAGGATGTCGCGCATCGCCTGCGCGAGCACGATGATGTTCTGCGTCGTGGAGGGCCCGACGAGCACCTCGTCCGCGTCGACACCCATCCAGTCGGCGAGCCGCGCGTAGCTGGACTCCATCTGGTCCCACGCGCCGAGCGCCGTGCTGTAGGGGTGGCCGGGCTGCACCTTGGACTCGGTGTAGAAACGCGTCAGCCGGTCGACCACCTGGCGACACGGGAACGAGCCGCCGGCGGCCTCGAAGAACGCGAGCTCCGCGAGCGGGTTGCCCACGTCGTAGGCCGGGAACTGCGCCCGGGCGAAGTCGAGGTCGAGCGTCGGTGGCGTCGTGGTCACGGGGGCTCCTGGGTCCGTCGGGAGACTACGCGTGGACCTGCGCTGGAGCCGTCGGGTGGTGGCGCGCCGGCGTAGCCTCCCGCGGTTCCGTGTCAGAACCCCCGCGTCAGAACACCGTGCGACTGGACCGACGATGGCCGAGACCCGCCCCGACCCGCAGGTGCTGCGCGACGTCGAGCAGCGCATCCTGTGGCTGGCCGTGCGCATGGTCGACCACGCCAACCGCCGCGCCGACACCGACGTCAAGGTGGGCGGTCACCAGGCGTCCTCGGCGTCGATGGTGTCGCTGATGACCGCGCTGTGGTTCGGCCACCTGCGCGCCGACGACAAGGTCGCGGTCAAGCCGCACGCGTCGCCGGTCTACCACGCGATCAAGTACCTCACGGGCGAGCTCGACCGGTCCTGGCTGACGACGCTGCGCCAGAAGGGCGGCCTGCAGGCGTACCCGTCGCGCACGAAGGACCCGGACGTCAGCGACTTCTCGACCGGGTCGGTGGGGCTCGGTGCGGTGGCGCCGCTGTTCGCCGCGGCGACCAGGCGCTACGTGGACGCGCACTGGGGTGACAGGCCTCCCGCGCGACACATCGCGACGGTCGGTGACGCGGAGCTCGACGAGGGCAACGTGTGGGAGGCGATCGCGGACCCGTCGATGCAGGGCCTCGGCAACGTCACGCTGATCGTGGACCTCAACCGCCAGTCCTTGGACCGCGTCATCCCCGAGATCCAGGCGAAGCGCCTGCAGTCGTTCTTCGCCGACGCCGGCTGGCACGTGGCCGAGGCCAAGTGGGGCCACCGGCTGCTGGGTGCCGACCCGGTGGTGCGTGACCACATCACCAGCCTGCGCAACGAGGCGTACCAGGAGCTGTTCACGCTGCCGGGCGAGCGGCTGCGCCCCGCGTTCCTCGCCGGCGCCGACCCGGCCGTCGAGCGGGCAGTCGCGGACCTTGACGACGCGGCGCTGGCCGAGGTCGTGTTCGACCTCGGTGGGCACGACCACGGCCTGCTGCTGGACACGTTCGCCGAGTGCGACGCCGAGCAGGACCGTCCCAGCGTGGTGTTCGCCTACACCGTCAAGGGCTGGGGCCTGCCGATGGCCGGTGACCCGCTGAACCACTCCGCGCTGCTCAACCCGGACCAGATCGACGAGTTCCGCGAGCAGGTCGGCCTCACCGGGGACACCGAGTGGGACCGCTTCGACCCCGACTCCGACGCCGGCAAGCTGTGCGCCGCCGTGGGCGCCGAGGTGAACAACACCCCGCCGCCCGCGCGCCACCGCGTCGAGCTGCCCGCCTCCGCACGACCGGTGCCGCAGAAGGGTTCCACCTCCACGCAGGAGGCGTTCGGCCGAACCCTGCAGTCGCTGGCGAACATCGAGGACGTCGCGTCGCGCATCGTGACGACCTCGCCGGACGTGTCGATCTCGACCAACCTCGGTGGCTGGATCAACAAGCGGGGCGTGTTCGCCCCGAGCGAGCAGCCGGACCACGGCGGTGCCGAGCGGCTGCTGCGGTGGGCACCCGACCCCTCCGGCCAGCACGTCGAGCTCGGCATCTCCGAGATGAACCTGTTCCTCATGCTCGGTGCGCTGGGGCTGGCGCACGAGCACCACGGTGAGGTGCTGCTGCCCGTCGGCACCGTGTACGACCCGTTCGTGCTGCGCGGCCTCGACGCGCTGATCTACGCGCTCTACAACGGCGCGCGGTTCGTGTTCGCGGGCACGCCCGCCGGCGTGACGCTCTCTCCCGAGGGGGGCGCGCACCAGTCGACGATCACCGCCTCGGTCGGCATGGAGCTGCCGAACCTCGACTTCGTCGAGCCGTCCTACGCCGGCGAGGTGGACTGGCTGCTGTGCGACGGCATCGACGCGCTGACGCGCCCGGGTCACGCGCGCTCGCTGTACCTGCGGCTGTCCACGCGCCCCATCGACCAGTCGCCGTTCGGTGCGGCGCTGGAGCGGCTGGGGGAGGAGCGCCTGCGCGCCGACGTGCTCGCCGGTGGCTACCGCCTCATCGAGCCGGAGGCCGGCGACGGGCGTCCGGCGGTGACGATCGCGACCTGCGGACCGATGGCGCCCGAGGCGCTGGCGGCCGCCGCCGAGCTGGACGCCGAGGGCGTCGCCTCGACCGTGCTGGTGCTGACCTCACCGGACCGGCTGCACCGCGGCTGGCGCGCGACCTTCATCGACGACGTGCGCAG
>JBFGFG010000145.1:0-6829 GCA_041579655.1 Nitriliruptoraceae bacterium | reverse complement strand
GGGTACGCTGGCGCGCATCGTCGATTGGTATACCGAAAGCGGCGGATTGCTCGGGATTCTGGTTGTGGGCACGCAGCGTTTCCGAATTCTCGAGTCACGAGTGCTGGACAATGGGCTGCGCGTGGGCCGCATCGAAATGCTGCCCGATGAAGAGCGACAACCGGTGCCGCAGCAGTTTCGGTACATGGCGGAATTGCTGGAGTCAATCGTCGATCAACTGGGAGAACAATACGCGTTGATAGACAAGAATTTCCAGGATGCATCGTGGCTGGGTTACCGTTTTGCCGAGATCCTGCCGGTGGAGCTGTCGGACCGGCAGCAGTACCTGGAATCCGATGAGGACGCGGCAGCGTCGGCGTTGGTGCGCTCGACCTCGCGGTACACCTCTTCGCGGTGCACCGGCACCGAACGAGGCGCGTCCACGCCGATGCGGACCTGGTCGCCGCGCACCTCGAGGACGCGCACCACCATCCCGTTGCCGATCACGATCGCTTCGCCGACGCGGCGTGTGAGGACCAGCATCAGCCGAGGTCCAGCTCTGCGCGGACCGGGGTGGCGGTCTCGTCCTTGAGCACGACCTGCCGGCCGCGCAACGTGTGGCGGTTCACCACGAACGGGCCGAGCAGGTTCATCGTCGGCATGCTGCCCTCGCCCTCGGGGAGGGTGACCGCGCAGAAGATCAGCGCGTCCTCCGGGGCCTCCAACGCCAGCTCGCGCTGGTCGTCGTCGCCGATCTCGGGCGCGTAGTCGGGGAAGAACAGCCACGGCTGGCCCACGACCAGCTCGAGGTCGTCGCGCTCGATGCTGCGCAGCAGCTGGAAGGCGCCGTCCTCGACGATGTCCACCAGCACGAACTGGTGGGCGTCGGTGAAGCCCGGCAGCCCGTCCGTGAAGGTGAGCACGGGCTGGTCGTGCGTGGTCGCGTCGGCGGCCACGTCGGGAGCGTCCATCTTGAGGCGTCCGTACGTCGGTGTCGGTCGGGCGGAGCCTAGGGCCCCGGCGCGGCTGTCGTCGGGAAGCTGCCCGACGAACGCGCCGCTCAGCGCATGAAGGCGACCAGCGACTGGGGCAAAGAGCGGCCCAGGGCCTGGAGGGTCGCCTCGTAGGCGATCTCCTCGACCTTGAGGTCCATGATCGCCTCCTCGAGGTCCACGTCCTGCACCTCGGCGAGCTCTGCGCGCAGCGTCAGCAGCGCGCTGTCGGTTCGCGAGCGCACGTTCTCGACACGGTTGGTGGCCGTACCGATGCGGGCGAGCTCGTTGGTGACGCCCTGCAGGCCGCCGCTGACGCGGTCGATGCCGGCGCGGACGGTCGCGGTGTCGTTGCTCGCCAGGGCGCCCACGATGTCGTCGATCATGGTGAACACGTCGCCCTGGGGGCTGCCGAAGCCGAACACGTTCTTCGCTGTGACGTTGGCGGTGACCTTGTCCTGCTCGCTGACACGGCGGACGATCTTGCCGTCGTTGCCCGTGTAGCTCCAGGTCGCGCCGACCTTCTGCACCGCGGCGCCGTCGACGGTGCCCGAGAACAGCGGCTTGTCACCGCTGCGGGCGTTGGCCATCGAGGCCAGCGACTCCTGCAGCTGCAGCAGCTCGGAGGCGATGGCCTGGCGCTCCTGCGGGCCGGAGTCGCTGCTGGCGCGGATCACGAGGTCCTTCACGCGGTGCATCGCGGTCACGGCGCCCTGCAGCGTGCTGTCGGCGGTGTCGAGCAGCGTCATCGCGTCGTCGGCGACCCGGGCCTCCTGCGTGCGGGCACGCAGGGCGCCACGGAGCACCAGCGCGCGGGACGCGCCGGAGGGATCGTCGGAGGTCCTGTTGATGCGCTTGCCGGTGGCGAGCTGCTCCTGCTTGGACTCGTACGACTCGAGCCGCGTCGTGAGACGCCGCAGCGTGTTGGTGACCATGAGGTTGGTGGTGACGCGCATCGGTCAGGCCCCCTGGGTGGTCGTGCTGGCGGCGGTCGTTGCGGTGGTCATCGACCGACCGTCCCGAGCCGGTTGATGATGGTGTCGAGCATCTCGTCCGCCGCCGTCATCATGCGGGCGTTGGCCTCCAGCGCGCGCTGGTACTGCACGAGGCTGACCATCTCCTCGTCGAGGCTGACACCGTGCGCGGAGCTGCGGTTCACCTCTGCGCTGGTCGCGACCTCAGCCGCCGAGGTGGCGGCGCGGATCGCCCCGGCGACCCGGGAGCCGATGCTCACGACGGTGTCGCGCAGCGTCTGGTCGTGCGTGCGGCCGTCGCCCCGGGGGGTCAGACGCAGGTCTGCGAGTGCCTCGGCGTTCGTCGCGTCGTGGCGGCCGGCCGTGGCGGAGCCCTGCAGCGCGAGCTGGTCGTTGCTGGTGGCCGAGACGGTCAGCGTCCGCGCGGCGTCGCCGGCGCTGTAGCTCAGCAGCGGGCCGCCGGAGGCGCCCGACTCGGTGAAGCCGGCCGCGTTCTGGTTGTTGATCGCGTCGGCGAAGCCGATGACGAAGTTCTCCAGCGATGCCCGGATCGCGGGGACGTCCTGCAGGATCACCCGCTGGACACCCCCGAACTCGCCGGTGTAGGCGCTCAGCGGGACGGTGGTGCCGTCCACCTGCAGGTCGTCGCCGCTCAGCGACACCGACGACGCGGTCACGTTCGAGACCAGCGACTCGTTGCCGAGCTTGACGGTCACGGTGCCGTCGGTCTCCAGCGTCGAGGTGGCGCCGACGAGCTCCGCGAGCCGGTCGAGCGCGACGTCGCGCTGGTCGAGGATGGTGTTGGACACCTTGTCGGACGGCAGACCGCGCACCTGGAGGTTCATCTCCGCGACGCTGTTGGCGAGCGACTGGACCTCGTCGATCATGGTCTGGCGCGACCTGACGAGGTCGTCGGAGACCGCGGCGGACGCGTTGCCGATGTCCCGGACGCGTCCGGCCACCTGCTCGAAGCGGTTCAGCGCCTCGGTGCGGCTGGCCGGGTTGGTCGGGTCGAGCGCGAGGTCCTCGAGGCTGGCCCACAGCTCGTTGAGCTCGCCGGTGATGCCGTGCTCGGGCTCGCCGTACACGGTCTCGAGCCGCTCGAGCGCCACCGTGCGGCGGTCGTGGCTGGCGAAGGTGCCCACGGACGCACGCACACGGTCGTCGAGGAAGGTCTCGCGGAGCCGCACGACGTTCTCGACGTGCACGCCGGTGCCGACCAGGCCGTCACGCGACTGGTAGGTCGGGGCGGCGTTCGTCGCGACACGCTGTCGGGTGTAGCCCTTGGTGGCGGCGTTGGCGATGTTGTGGGAGGTGACGTCCACCGCTGTCTGCGCAGCGCGGAGCCCGGAGAGGCCGGTGTTGAGGGTGACGAAGCTCACAGCGCACGATCCAGGTGGATGGGCATGGCGGACGGGGCCGCGGTGCGACCGGCGGCGTCGTACGTCGAGGAGGTGGCGGGGGTGCCGCTGAGGGTGTCGATCGCGCGACGCACGTGCCCCAGCGCTTGCGAGGCCAGCTCGCGGTTCGCGGCCGTGGTGGCCTCGATCTCCTCGGCGAGCGCCAGGAACGCCCGGCGATGGTCGCTGAACACACCGTCCCACGGTGCGGGGGAGCGCTCGGCGAGCGCAGCCAGCGAGAGCTCGGTCAGCGGGATCATCTGCATCCGCGCCACCTCCTGCAGCACGCCCTCGCGCAGCAGCTCGACCTGACGCAGACGGTCGACGGTCTGCTCGACCTCGTCGATCGCCTCGGGGACGAACCGCTGCTGGTCTGCGGCGAGCAGCAGCTTGGCGCAGGTCAGCCGGTACAGCAGCTGCTCGACGACATGACGTTCGTCCCACAGCGTCTCGGCGAGTCGCTGCAGGTGGCTTGGGGGCACGGTGGAGAGGTCCATGCGCGTCCCGTCGGCCGCTGGGCCCCGCGCTCAAGCCTCCGGAGCGAAGCGCGCACGATCAGGTCCGGTCGGCCGTGCCCCTGCGCGGCAGCACCGCGCGGCGGACGTTCGTCCGCCCGCCCGGTGTCGCGACAGCATCCCGTCCGTAGACTGGAGCGAGCCCGGGACGACCGGGGCCAGAACACCGCAGGAGGGCGCGCCCGATGGGTCTCTCCGAACACGAGCGCAGGATCTTCGCCCAGATCGAGCAGCAGCTGACCGAGGAGGACCCTCGGTTCGTGCACAAGTCTCGTCGGGTCTCGGTCGAGGGCCGACGTGGCCGCCGTCTACGGCTCGCTGCGGCCGCGATCGTGCTGGGGTTCGTGCTGCTGCTGGGCATCGTGGTGAGCCAGGCGTTCGGCTTCGCCGGCTTCGGCCTGATGTTCGTCGGCGTCGTCGCTGGCGCGCGCGAGCTGCAGACCGTCGAGGGTGACTTCTCCCAGCGCGTCCGGGAGCTGCTCGGCCGTGGCGAGGACGCCGACGCGGACGCCTGACGCCGTCGCTCGGCACATCCAGCGGTTCAGTCGCCGAAGCGCTGCCGCCCGGCGTCGACCGCGCGCTGTGTGACCTCGCGGGCACGCGTCACGGGAACCCGCACGGGCGCGAGCGCACGCTCGGACCTCGTGGCTGCGGCCCGCAGCTGCTCGACGAGCGAGGTGGCGAGCTGCTGGGACTGCGCAGCCTGCGCGTCGCTGATGGACAGCCCGAAAGCGGCCTGCTGCGCGAGCGCGGCCATCGTCGCGGCCTCGTCCGGGCGGACGCGGTTGTCGGCGGCCCACCGGTGCAGCACCTCGGTCGCGGTCTCGTGCTCGGCGCGTGGATGACCGAGGCGGGCGCCCTCCTGCAGCACGCGGCGCTGGGCGGCCAGCACCGCCTCGACGCCAACCAGCACACCGTCGTCGCGACGGCGTGAGGCGAGCACCGCGACGCCCAGCAGCGCCATCGCGGCGATCCCGATGACCAGCAGCGGGCTGCTGGCTGGCTCGCCGTCGGTCTGGGAGCCGTCGCCCTGGTCGCCCGGCGTGGCGGGCGAGCCGTCCGGCAGCAGCTCCGGCCCGTCCGGCGTGCCGGCGGATGCGTCCGGCGTCTCGCCGGCGAGGGCGTCGGCCGCCGCGAGCTCCTCCGGGCTCAGCTGCGGATCGAGGTCCCCCTCGATCGGCGCGAGCGTCGAGCCGTCGGTGCGCGGGGTGGGGTCGAACTTGATCCAGCCGTGTCCCGGGAACAGCACCTCGACCCATGCGTGGGCGTCGGAGGTCGAGACCTCGTACACATCACGCTCGCGACCGGACTCCGGGTCCGCGGGCACCGTGAGCTCGCCGGGCAGGAAACCGACGGCCACGCGCGCCGGGATGCCGGTGGCGCGCAGCATCAGCGCCATCGCGGTCGAGAAGTACTCGCAGTAGCCGGTCCTGGTCTCGAAGACGAAGGCCTCGAGCGGGTTGGGGCCACGCAACGGCTCGACGTCGGTGAGCGAGTAGTCGAACCCACCCGAGGTCGTGAACCAGTACTGCAGCGCGAGCGCCCGGTCGACGTCGGTGGCCGCGCCGACCGACTCGTACACGGTGCGTGCCTGCTCGGCGTAGCGGTCCCACCGGCCGTCAGCGAGCCCGGGCAGCGTCAGCCACGGTGCGACCACGGTGGGGTCGGGGACCACGGCCCGCAGGTCGTCGACCGACGGGTCTGGGATGGCGGCGACGACCTGGTAGGTCATCCCCGGCACGACGCCGGTTCGCAGCGTGCCGCCGAGCTCGTTCTCGGTGAGGTCGCCGGTGGCTAGGAAGCCGCCCACGCGCGACCACACCATCTCGCGCGCCGCGTCGCCGTTGATCTGGACCGGCTGGTAGGGGACGGGGACGTAGATGTTCTCGAGGTCGAGCACCTCGACGTCGACCACCGTGGTGGCGGCGTCCGAGATCGCGGTCTCGAACGGCAGCTCCTGGTCGCCCGGGTACAGCTCGGACTGGTCGGGGGTGAAGGACGCGCCGCCGGGCGGTCCCAGACGCCAGGTGTTCTCGTCGAAGGTGTCCAGCGCTGCGAGGCGCAGGTAGACGCGGCGGTCCGACGCCACGCGCAGCACGGTGCGCTCGACCGGCAGCTGCAGGCGGTCCCCGATGTCCACGATCGGCTGGTAGCCGCGGGGGTCGGAGCCGGTGCCGAGGTCCAGCAGCGGTGGCTTCTGGTAGCCGGGCAGCAGGCCCGGCGCGAACGCGCCGAACGCCACGGCCACGATCGCGAGGCCGGTCCCTGCGACGGTGATGCGCGGCGCGATCCGTTCCCTGGCCCATCCGGCGAGGTCAGCGTCCGACTCGAGCAGCAGCAGCAGCGCCGCGGCCAGCAGGAACGGGATCGCGGTGCGGGGCCCGGCAGGCAGCGGCTGCGGCATGGACAGCGGCACCACCCACAGCGCGGTCGCCGGGATCAGCGCGGCGCCCGGCCGGTGCAGGCGTACCGCGAGCTCGTGCACGACGAACGCGACGGCCCAGGTGGCGCTCGAGACGAGGAACACCAGCTCCGGGAGCGTCTCGGCAGGCGCCGGCTGGTCGCGCAGCGCCAGCAGCCCCGCACGGAACAGCTCGCCCATCTGCGCCAGCTGCTCACGCCCGGGGATCAGCGGGCCTGCAGGCAGATGGACCACGTACGCGAACACGAGGAACGTGACCAGCGTCGTCAGCAGCGCGCCGAGCGCCCCGAGCCCGACCCGCCGCGCTCCGGCCGCCGTGGCGCCCGCGAGCAGCGCGGCCATCACCGCGGGCTGGACCCACTCGCCGGTGACGAACACGCGGGACATCGCGACGAGCGCTGCCAGCATCACCACGGTGGTCATGCAGGCCAGCACCAGATCGCGTCGTGCGCTCGTCATCGGACTGCTCCTGCAGGCATCCTGCCACCGGCGAGAAGCTCGCGCCACCGCAGGGTCAGGTTGTCCTTGGGGCCGAGCACGGTGACGC
>JBFGFG010000144.1:0-6857 GCA_041579655.1 Nitriliruptoraceae bacterium | reverse complement strand
ATCTCGGTCACGCACAGCACGCCGTGCGGGCGGCGGTAGCCGGCGACGGCGTCGTGGGCGAAGCGCAGGAACGCGTCCGCGTCGAACGAGCCGTCCGCCACCACCACCGCCATCGGCTTGTCGCCGAGCCGCTCGTCGGGCAGGCCGACGACGGCGACCTCGACCACGCCCGGCCCGGTCACCAGCGCCTGCTCGACCTCGGCCGGGAAAACCGAGAAGCCGCCGACCTTGAGGCGGTCCTTCTCGCGTCCGGCGAACTGCAGCACGCGGCCGGGCCACAGCCGCGCCCGGTCGCCCGTGGCGAACCAGCCGTCGGCGTCAGGCCCCGCATCGGGGTTGCCCTCGTAGCCGCGCAGCACGCCGGCGCCACGGAACTCGAGCTCACCGACCTGCCCCGCGCGGCACGGCGTGCGGTGCTCGTCGACGGTGCGCACCTCGAGCCGGGGGCTCACCAGCGCGACCGCCGGCAGGTCGATGATCGTCGGTGTGAACAGGCGCAGGGCCGCGAGGCCCGACAGCTCGACCATGCCGTAGCCGTCCACGAACGAGGCGCGCCCGACCGGGCGTCCGGCGATGCGCATCAACGCGCCACGCTTCTGGAACCGGCGTGCGCGGGCGTCGGGCATCGCGTCGGCGGCCGAGGCCCACACCTGGACGCTGCGCAGGTCCCGGGCGTCGGCGCCCGCCGCCTCGAGGTCGGCGTACATCGTGGGGACCATCACCACGAGGTTGGGCTGCTGGTGCTCGATCGCGTCCAGCACCGCGACCGGGTCGAAGCGCGCCATGTGCACCACCTCGATGCCGGCCGCCAGCGCGTTGAGCAGCACCGCGAAGCCCATTACGTGCGCGATCGGCAGCGGGGCCAGCAGCCGGTCGCGGCCGGCGCGAAGACCCGTGGAGCGGCCCAGCGGCAGCAGCGCGAGCAGCCCGGACAGCCCGAGCAGCCCGGCCGAGGTCAGCGCGGCGGCCTTCGGCTTGCCGGTGGTGCCGCTGGTCGCCAGCAGCAGCGCGACGTCGTCGGGGTCGCGCGGCTCCGGCGCGCGCCGTTCGATGCTGCCCTCCTCGAGGCGGGCTGCCAGCGAGACACCGAGCTCCTCGGTCGAGACGCTGGCGAGGGCCTCGTCGAGCTCGAGGTGGGCCAGCACCTCGGCGTCGCCCACCGCCGCCACGGCGTTGGTGGCCTCGACGATGTGGGCCGCCTCCGCCGGGGTGAGCCGCGGGTTGACCAGCGCGGGGACGGCACCGAGCCGCGCCAGCGCGCAGGCGTGCAGCAGCGTGTCGATGCGGTTGCCCATCGCGATGAGCACGCGGTCACCCTCGACGCGGCCGAGCTCGGCGTGCGCCGCGGCCAGCAGCCCGACCGCGCGCTCGAGGTCGGCGTAGCTGCGGGTGCCGCCCGGGTGCAGCCCCGGCGTCGCGGCCTCGTCGCGGACGGCGGGCCTCGTCCCGTGGCGCGCGGCCAGCGACGCGGTGAACGTCCCCAGGTGTTCACGAAGCTTCGGTGTGGCCACGACGGATCCTCGAATCAGGTGTCGGGAACGCTATCGGCGGGTCCGGGCGCAGGCGCTCCCGTAGGCTCCGCCGCATGTCCAGATACCCCGAACGACTCCTGACCGACGACGAGACGCTGCTCGTCGAGCTGCGGCCGCACTGGCGGGTGCTGATCCCGACCGTGATGTGGTTCACGCTCGGCATCGGCACCGTCGCCGCTGCCACGACGCAGTACACCGGCGAGGCCACGTGGGTCGTGCCCGTGGTGGGGCTGCTGTCGCTGCTGTTCGTGCTCGCGCTCGGCGTGCCCGGGCTGGTGCGCTGGTTCTTCACGCTGTACGTGCTGACCACCGAACGCATCGTGGTGCGCAGCGGGATGATCGCCCGCTCGGGCTCCGAGATCCCGCTCGAGTCGATCAGCAACGTGCTGTTCAGCCAGAGCGTCCTCGAGCGGATGCTCGGGTACGGCGACGTGCTGCTGGAGTCCGCCGGCGAGTCGGGCCAGTCCCGGCTGCGCGACGTCCCCAAGCCCGAGGACTTCCAGTCCAAGGTGTACGCGGCGCGCGAGCGCCGGGCGCTGCACTTCAGCGGGGGCTCGAACGCACCGCGCGACGCGGCCGCCCAGCTCGAGTCGCTGGCCGACCTCCACGAGCGCGGCAAGCTCTCCGACGAGGAGTTCGCGACGCAGAAGCGGCTGCTCATGGGGACGCCGCAGGACCCGGCCGCGCCGACCGAGCTGCCGCCCGCCTGACGTCAGTCGGCGCGACAGACCGGCTGGTGGTCCCACCCGGTGGCGAGGTAGCTCGGCCACTCGGTGACGACCGCGTACATGCCGTGCAGCGAGAGCTGGTCGGTGGGGGCCGCGACGAACAGCACCTCGGTGCCGGTCGCCACGACCTCGACGCACTGCTCGAGCAGCCGGCGGCTGCGCGTGACGTGGAAGTCGGAGGTGACCACCACCACGCGCTGCCAGCCGCGCTCGGCCATCGTCGCGGCGATCCAGGCCGCCTCGCCCGAGGTCGTGTACGGGTCGGGCTCGAAGCACTCGACCGCGACGCGCGGCAGCTGTGGCACCGTGGAGCAGCCGATCAGCGGCGGCCCGTACGGCACCGACAGCACCAGCACCGGCGGGGGTTCGGGCAGCTCGGCCACGACGTCCAGCGCGACGTCCAGCCGCTCCCCCAGCCCACCGCCGAGCACCACCACGGCGTCGACCGGCCCCTGGGAGCGGACCTCGCCCACCCGCAGGGTGCTCGGGAACACGAACAGCGGCAGGCTGATCAGCAGCACCGTGACGAGGATCCCGAGCACGGCCAGCCAGGCGGCGCGGTGGGTGCCGGTCGTGGTGGGCGTGCGGCCGCTCACGCGGCGGCCTGCGCGCGTGGGACCTCGACGGTGCTCGCCCAGCTCGGCGGGGTGGGCGGCGTGCCGTACAGCGCCGGCCCCTCCAGCAGCACCACCACGAACCGGGTGCCGGCGGCGGGACGCGCAGCGGGCCACGGCGTGAACCCGTCCGTGATCACCACCACCACGTCCGGGCGTGGCCGTCCCCGCACGGCGGCCACGAGGCCGGGGGTGAGGTTGGTCCCGCCGCCACCGCGCAGCAGCACGTCCGCGGCGCGGCGCACCGACGTCGCCTCGTGCACCTCGGCGTCCACGGCCAGCACGCGCACGAGGTCGCCGGAGGCGCCGACGGAGCGGGCGATCGCCTCGACCTCCGCCATCGCGGCGTCGAGCAGCGCCTCGTCCATCGAGGCCGAGGTGTCCACCACGATCGCCACGGCCGGCAGCGGGCGCCGCGAGCCGGGCAGCACCACCCCGGGCACCCGCCGGCGAGAGGGGCGGGCGTAGGTGGTCTCGAGGCTGCCGGCGGCGTGCGCGACGCCGCTGCGCACCGCGCCGCGCAGCAGCTGCTGCCACGGCACCACCGACGGCGCGAGCTCATCGCGTGCCCAGCGCTGCAGGCCGGCCGGCGCTGACCCGCGGCCGAGCGACGGCGCGGCCGCGACGGCTTGGGCGACCACGCGCCGCGTCAGGCGCTGCTCGATCTCGGCGACGCCCTCGGCGCCCGGCGGCAGCTGGACGTCGTGCGCGTCACCGCCAGCCACCGCCCCGCAGGAGGCGTCCGGCGACGACGGCCGCCCAGCCACGCGGGCGACGGGCCCCTCGACGCCCGCGCCCGGCGCACGGGCCTCGGGGTCGAGCAGCCCCACGGACTGCTCGGGCAGCGCGTCGTAGTACTGCAGCGCGGTCCAGCCGTCGCGCATCGGCAGGCCACGACGGTCGGTGAGGTCGGCAGGCAGCACCGGGTGCCCGGGCAGCGGCACGCCGGCCGCGACGAGGTCGTCGTTGATCGCGGCGTCCCCGCACAGGTTCCACACGAAGCGGTCCAGCTCGGGCCCCAGCTGCTCGGCGACGCCGGCGTGGTCGCGGATGGCATGGCCGACCTCGTGCAGCAGCACGCCGGCCGCCGCAGGGACGCCCCACTCCTCGAGCACGAGCGGGTCGACGTACACGCGCCAGCTCGCGTCCACGGCGAAGGTGCCGAGCCCGTCCACCGCCCACGGCTGCAGCCGGAACACCGCGGCCGCCATGTACGGCATCAGCGCGTGCACGGCGTGCAGCCGTGCGGCCGCGTAGGCCTGCTGCTCGGGGCCGTCGAGCGGCCGTGCCCGCAGCGTCGCGCTCATGGCCGCACGCTCACGCCGGGACCAGCCCCGCGCGCTGCAGCAGCGGCCGGAACGCGAGCAGCGCCGCCGCCGGCACCGGCGCGCCGGCCGGACGCACCCGCATCAGGTCCGCGACGTACGGCGCGGCGAGGTCGCCACGGTCCGCCTCGGCCGCGGCCTGCACGACGCCGATGGCTGCGACCCAGGTGTCGATGTCCGCGGCGTGCACCGTGTGCGAGGTCACCGCGCCGAGCACCGCGTACAGCCGGTCCGCGCGACCGGCCCAGTCGACGGTGCTCGGGTCGGCCAGCACCAGCAGCGGGTCGGGCAGGTCGCCGTTGTGCCACCACGTCAGCAGCTCGACGGCGGCACCCTCGCCCACCAGGCCGCCGGCCACCACGTGCTGGGCCTCCATGTCGTCGTCGGCGAGGAACGCCATCGCGTCGGCGGCGTACTCCCAGGTGCGGGGGCTCGGCCACGCGCCGGCGGCCTGACCGGGATCCGTCGGGCACGCGTGCAGCAGCGCGGGCCTGTGACGCACGAACGCGGCGACCCGCGCGCGCACGGTGCGGCGGCGGGACTCCTCGGCCACCGGCGCTGCGGACGGCGCGGGCGCCACGGCGTCCCAGCCGACGGTCATGCCGGTGAGCCAGTCGCCGAGGTTCGCGGACCAGTCCACGTGGCAGAAGCGGTTCGCGGTGGCCGGCGCGAGCTGCCAGCCGTCAGCCGCGGTGCGCAGGTCGTTCGCCGCTGCGATGCGCACGACCTCGTCGGGCAGGCGGACGTCGCCGACCCATCCCTCCTTGCACACGCGCAGCATCGCGGCCTGGACGGCCGGCGGCGCGGTCGAGAGCTCGTCGAGGAACAGGTAGCCGGACCCGGCGCTCACCAGCCGCTTCGCCCAGGCCGGGGCCGCGAGCACGACGTCACCGTCGGCGGTCACCACGGGCAGGCCGTTGAGGTCGCTCGGCTCGCGGATCGACCCCACCACGACCTCGATGCCGACACCGTCCGCGGCGGCCAGCGACTCGACGAACGCGGTCTTGCCGATCCCCGGCTCGCCCCACAGCAGGACAGGCACGCGGGCGTGTGCGGCCGCGCGCACCGCGCGGAAGCGTGCCTCGTGCACCACGGCCATCTCCTGCCTGCCTGTCCTGAGCTCATCTGTCCTGCGCTCAGGACAGCCGCACGGTACGGGCTGGGTGCGACGTCACAGGGGAGGCGTACGGTGCTGCCATGGACCAACCGACCGTGCGCAGCTTCGACCCGGACGCCCCCGACGAGGGGTGGTCCGAGCACGAGGAGTGGGTCGATCCCGATCCGTGGGGCGACGAGGCCGGCGGTGACGTGTGGGTCGAGCCGATGGACGACCTGGTGCTCGACACCCTCACCGCGCGGGCCGACTGGGCGTTCGGACGCTGCGTCGACACCGCCACCCCCGAGGAGGTGCTGCGCACCGTCGCGGCGGACATCGCCGCGTGGGACGTCGAGGCGCTGATGACCGAGACCGCGATCGACACCTTCGTGCCGATGGACGGTCCCCCGCCCGAACCGGTGGTCTCCGACCGCCCCGAGGTGGTGGTGCTGCGCTCCCTGCTGCGTCACGCCAACCGACCCGAGGACCTCGGCACGGTGCTGCTGCAGGGCTGGCTGGAGGACACCGTCGAGCGCTCCCCGTGGACCGCCCTGATCGCGCTCGCGCAGCCGACGCCGATCGACGACGACGCCGTCGCCACCGCGGTAACCGAGGCGCTCGACGCCTGCCGCGGCGAGCAGCCACCGGCCTGGGCGATGCTGCTGGTGGCGGCCGCAGCCGCGCGCCCGACGGGGCCGGCGCACGACCTGCTGGCGCTGGTCGGCTTCCCGCAGGATCAGCCCGAGCGGCTGTGGATCGACGTCGAGAAGCAGGCGAAGGGCTTCCCCGGTGGCGTGCGTGACCGCGCCCGTTCGGGCGCCGAGTCACTGGGCTGGGACGGCCGTCGTCACGAGTCGCTGGTCGAGACCCTCGTCGAGGAGCTGCGCCGCAGCGACAAGCGCAAGCGGGCGTCGAGCTTCGCGCCCGAGATCATCGTGTGCCCGCACGGCCCCGTGGTGATCACGCCGAGCGCCATCGGGCTGCCGATGACCACCCGGGGCGAGAAGCCGTACGTGGCGAAGATCGTCGGCTCGCACCCGGTGTTCCGGCTGAAGCGCGACTGGCCCGACCGCAACGACGAGGCCGGCGGCACCGTGTGGTCCTGGGAGGGGCCGGTGGTGCTCGAGTCACGCGACCTCGGCTGCGACGGCTGCCGCAACGACCCCGACGGCGGCAAGCGCTACATCCTCAGCACCGGCGAGGAGGTCGCGCCCGTGCGGCTGCGCCAGCTCCGTGCGGTGCTCGACCGGCTGGACGAGGGCGGTGCCGGCCCCTGAGTCACGGGGCCGGACTCACGGGGTCGCTTCTGCCTCGCGCGCAGCCTCCTTCTCGGCGAACCCGTCCATCATCACCTCCGGCGTCGGGAACAGCACCTGACCCGTCGGTTGGAAGGTGGCGAGGTCCCAGCTGACCACGCCCCCGTCACCGACGGTCAGCAGCGTGCCGTCCACCACCAGCGAGCGGCGTGGACGCAGCTCCCAGCGCGTGCCGGCGTCCAGCATGCCGCGACGCGTCAGCTGCCCGTCCGGGGCGACCTCGTACACCATCGCCCCGAGCCGGCT
>JBFGFG010000143.1:0-6863 GCA_041579655.1 Nitriliruptoraceae bacterium | reverse complement strand
TCGGGCTGGCCACCCTGCTGCTGGGGGCGTTCCAGGCCCTGCGTGGCACCGCAGGCCGCGAGGTCCCGGTGCTGGGCCTGAGCATCCTGCTGTTCCTCATCGCGTTCCTGACCTGGGCCGGGGCGGGGGAGAGCGTGAACCTGATCAGCCTGCTGCGTTCGACGGTGAAGTCCGCGGCGCCGTTGGCCCTGGGCGCGCTCGCGGGCGTGATGTGTGAGAAGTCCGGGATCATCAACATCGCGATCGAGGGGCAGCTGCTGGTCGCTGCCCTCGCCGCAGCGGCCGTCGGCAGCGTCGCCGGACCCTGGGTCGGGCTGCCCGCCGCGATCGTGGCGGCGGTGCTGCTGGGCCTCGTGCTGGCCGTGCTGTCGATCCGGTTCCAGGCCGATCAGGTGATCGTCGGCGTCGTGCTGGTCGTGCTCGGCAGCGGCCTGACGGCGTTCGTCGTGCGACAGCTACCGCTGCACCTCAACCAGCCGCGCCGTTTCCAGGCCGTGCAGATCCCCGTGCTCTCCGACATCCCGGTGCTCGGTCCGCTGCTGTTCGGGCAGACGGTGATCGTCTACCTGATGTTCGCAGGCGTCGCGATCTGCACGTGGCTGCTGTTCCAGACCCGTTGGGGCCTGCGCGTGCGCGCCGTGGGAGAGAAGCCGTCGGCGGCCGACACCGTCGGGATCCGCGTGGCGCGCGTGCGCTACCAGGCGGTCGCCGTCGGCTCGGTGTTCGCTGGCATCGGAGGCGCGTACTTCACGCTGGACTCCTCGGGCCAGTTCTCCCGCGACATGACCAGCGGGGCGGGCTTCATCGCGCTCGCCGCCGTGCTCGTGGGCCGCCACCACCCGGTGGGGGCGCTCGGCGCCGCGCTGGTGTTCGGCTTCGCCGACTCGCTGGCCACGACGCTGTCGATCATCGGCGTGCCGATCTCGTCCAACGTGCTCGAGACGGCGCCGTACGTGGCCACCATCTTCGTCGTCGCCGGCATCGTCGGGCGCGTGCGCGTCCCCGCCGCCGGGGGACAGCCGTACAGCACCGAGTGACCCCGGGCCGCGCGGACCCCGCTGCTGCTCAGCCGAGCAGCGTGCGGATCCGCGTCAGACCCTCCACGAGGTCGTCGTCCGCCAGCGCGTACGACAGCCGGGCGGACCCCGGCGCGCCGAACGCCTCACCGGGGACCAGCGCCACGTGCACCTGGTCGAGCAGCACCTCGGCGAGCACCAGCGTCGAGGTGATCTCCACGCCACCCACGACGCGACCGATGACGCCCTCGAAGGACGGGAACACGTAGAACGCGCCCTCGGGCTCGGCGACCTCGACCCCCTCGATCGTGCGCAGCATCTCGACCGCGGTACGGCGGCGCCGGTCGAACGCCACGCGCATCTCCTGCACTGCGTGGTCGGGACCGGTCAGCGCCTCGACGGCCGCGAGCTGCGCGACGTTGTTCACGTTCGAGGTCGACTGCGACTGCAGCGTCGCCATCGCCTTGGCCACCTCGGTGGGCGCGATCGTCCAGCCGACGCGCCAGCCGGTCATCGCGTACGTCTTGGCGACGCCGCTGGTGATGACCGTGCGGGCTGCAGCCTCCGGTGCCACGTCCGGCAGCGACGAGAACACCGCGTCGCCGTACACCAGGTGCTGGTAGATCTCGTCGGTGATCACCCAGATGCCGTGCTCGGCGGCCCAGCGACCGATCGCCGCGACCTCCTCCGGCGGGTACACCGCGCCGGTCGGGTTGGAGGGCGAGACGAACACCAGCGCCTTGGTGCGCGAGGTCCGCAGCGACTCCAGCTGGTCGACGGTGACCCGGAAGCCCGACGACACGTCGGTGGGGACCGTGACGTCCTTGCCGCCGCAGAATCGCACCATCTCCGGGTAGCTGACCCAGTAGGGCGAGGGGATCAGCACCTCGTCACCCGGGTCGACGAGCGCGAGGAACAGGTTGAACAACGCGTGCTTGCCGCCGTTGGACACCGTGACCATCGATGCGTCGAGCTCGAGGCCGGGCGTGTCCTTCATCGTCTTGCCGGCGATCGCCTCGCGCAGGATCGGCAGACCGGCCGCCGCGGTGTAGCGGTGGTTGGCCGGGTCGGCGGCTGCGCGCTGGGCTGCCTCGACGATGTTGGCCGGGGTCGGGAAGTCCGGCTCGCCGGCACCGAATCCGATGACGGGCTTGCCCGCTGCCTTGAGCGCCTTCGCCTTCGCCGTGACGGCGAGGGTCGGGGACTCCGGGATGGCGGTCACACGGGCGGAGATCGGGGAGCTCGACACGGCTGTTCCTGGTGGAGACGACGGCGCCGAGACTACGTCACGGGTCGCGCGCGTCGAGGTCCACGCACGGTTGGCCCGCACGTCTTTCGCGTCAGGCCACCCGCCGGCGGTTCACTGCGCCATCTCCCACCCCAGGACATCACCCGTGTCGAGCGACCTCACCATCCCCGCCGAGCTGCTGCCGCAGGACGGACGATTCGGCTGCGGACCGTCGAAGGTCCCGGCGGAGGCGCTGCAGCTGCTGAGCGGTGAGGGCGCCGCGCTGTTCGGCACGTCCCACCGCCAGGCGCCCGTGAAGGACGTCGTGCGCCGGCTCCAGGACGGCATGCGGGAGCTGTTCGGCATCCCGGACGAGTACGAGGTGCTGGTCGCCAACGGTGGCGCCACCGCGTTCTGGGAGATGGCCGCGTTCGGGCTCGTCGAGCAGCGCTCGCAGCACTACGTGTTCGGCGAGTTCTCCTCGAAGTTCGCCTCCTCGACCAAGGCCGCGCCGTGGCTCGACGCCCCGGTCGTGATCGACAGCGTCCCGGGCACCCGACCGGCGCTGGTGCCGACCGCGGACGGCGTCGACGTCGTCGCGTTCACGCACAACGAGACCTCCACCGGCGTGATGCAGGACGTCGTGCGCCCCGACGGTGACGCGCTGGTGCTCGTGGACGCGACGTCGGGCGCCGGCGGTCTGCCGATCGACCCGACCCAGGCGGACGTGTACTACTTCAGCCTGCAGAAGGGCTTCGCCGCGGACGGCGGTCTGGTGATGGCGTTCGCGTCGCCGGCCGCGATCGAGCGCATCGAGCGCATCGCCGCGACGGACCGCTACGTGCCGGCGTTCCTCAACCTGCAGACGGTGGTGGACAACAGCCGCAAGAACCAGACCTACAACACCCCTGCCATCGGCACGGTGCTGCTGGGCATGGCGCAGGTCGAGCGCATGAACGCCGCCGGCGGCCTCGACGCTGCCGTGGCGACCGCCCGGACGCGCTCCAGCGTGCTGTACGACTGGGCCGAGGCTCGCGACTGGGCATCGCCGTTCGTCGCGGACGCGGACGCCCGCTCGCTGGTGGTCGGCACCGTCGACCTCGACGACGCCATCGACCACAGCGTCGTGACCAAGGTGCTGCGCGCCAACGGCGTGGTCGACACCGAGCCGTACCGCAAGCTCGGCCGCAACCAGCTGCGGGTCGGGATGTTCCCGGCGACCAGCGTCGCGGACGTCGAGGCGTACACCGCCTGCGTCGACTGGGTGGTCGATCACCTCTGATCGCGGGTTGGGTCGATCGCCTCTGATCGCGAGTTGGCTCGATCACCTCTGATTGCAGGTTGGTGTCGCGATCGCGGGTGATGGCGAGCCTGCGTCCGGCATGATGCCCCCCACGTCGAGCGGGGGACCGTCATGCTGCCTGAACTGATCGGTGGACCGCTGCGCCGGTTCGCGGCGACGCGCGCCGGTGCCAGGTTCTACCGCACCGTGCTGCCGCCGCTGGACAAGGCCGTGCGCGCTGCGACGGGCGGCTCACACACCTTCACCGAGCTCGTGCTGCCGACGCTGATGCTGCACACCACGGGGCGCAAGTCAGGCCTGCGCCGAGCCCAGCCGCTGGTCTACCTCACGGTGGGCAACGGCTTCGCGGTGGTGGGGACCAACTGGGGCCAGCAGCACCACCCGGCCTGGACGCACAACCTGCTCGCGGACCCGAACGCCGAGGTCGAGATCAAGGGCCGCGTGCTGCCCGTGAAGGCGCGGCTGACCGAGGCGGAGGAGCACGCGGCGCTGTACCGCCGCTTCGAGGCGGTCAGCCCCAACTACCGCGAGTACCCGGAGTGGGCCGGGGACCGCGACATCCGCCTGTTCGTGCTCGAGCCCCGCTGAGGCCGGGCGCGCTCACAGGTGCTCGCTGAGCTCCTTGGCGGCGTCGTCACCGAAGCACGCCGCGAAGCGGTCGCGGAACTCCGAACGGTTGAGCCGGTACTCCTGCGTCCCGACGTGCTCGAGCACGTAGGTCGCCAGCAGCGAGCCGACCTGCGCCGAGCGCTCGAGGCTGACGCCCCAGCAGAGCCCGACGAGGAAGCCGGCGCGGAACGCGTCGCCCACGCCCGTGGGGTCCTGGCGACGACGCTCCGGGGTGGCCGGCACGAACAGCGAGTCGTGGCCCTTGCGGTCCAGCACGCAGCCCTTCGGACCCAGCGTGGTGATGCGCAGCCCGACCCGGTCGAGCACGTCGGCGTCGGACCATCCGGTCTTCTTCTCGAGCAGCGACTTCTCGTGGTCGTTGGTGACCAGGTAGGCGGCGCCGTCGACGAGCCCGCGGATCTGCGGACCGTCCATGTACGAGATCTGCTGCGAGGGGTCCGCGAGGAACGGCACGCCCATCGAGCGCGCCTCCTCGGTGTGGCGCAGCATCGCCTCGGGGTCGTTGGGCGACACCACGATCAGGTCGAGCCCGTCGTGGGCGGCGGCGATCGGGCCGAGCTCGATCTCGCGCGCGTCGGTCATCGCGCCGGCGTAGAAGCTGCCGATCTGCGCCTGCACGCTGTCGGTCGTGGCCAGGAAGCGCGCCGTGTGCTTGGTGTCGCTGACGTGCACCGGGGAGGTGTCCACGCCGTGACGCTCCAGCCAGGCGCGGTAGTCCTGATCGAAGTCGTGCCCGACCGAGCCCACGAGCAGGGCGCGCTGGCCGAGCTGCCCGAGCCCGAACGCGATGTTCGCCGCGACGCCGCCGCGACGGATCTCCAGCGAGTCCACCAGGAACGACACGCTGAGGCGCTCGAGGTCACTGCCCTCGATGTTCTCGGCGAACCGACCGGGGAACTGCATGAGGTGGTCGGTCGCGATGGAACCGGTGACAGCGATCTTCACGGGGTGGCCTGACGGGTCGGGGAGCCGCCGAGGCTACTGGCGCACCTGCGGGGTCCGACGGCGGCCGGGCCGGCGTGGCCGCTCAGCGCAGCGCGGTGCCGAGGTCGAACACGACGTCGGTCGCGTCGACGGCCCCGATGTCGAACGACTGACCGAGGTGCTGCTGGAGGCGACCGGTCGCGCTGCCGTCGAGGAAGGTGGTGCGTGCCTCACGCAGCAGGGGCAGCTCGATGCGCGCTGCGGTGACGTCCACCGTGGTCCGCGTGCTCAGGTGCTGCCACCAGTCGGTGTTGCCGCCAACGACCCGCACCGCGAGCCGATGGCCGGCGGGCAGCACCCAGTCCTGGCCGTACAGCGCGACCTCGTGGGTCGAGCTGCCGAGCTCACGCACCAGCACCGCCCCGCGGCTGATGGTGGTCGCGACGCCGTTCGCATCGACGTCGTACAGGTTCACCACGAGGTTGGTGCGAGGTGCGTCCGTGGCGACGGTGAGGTGGGCCACGGGCTCGCCGGCGAGCCACGCGTCGTGGGGCAGCGGCTGGCTCAGCGACCAGATCCCGTGCGTCGAGCGTGTCGAGCCGCTGCCGTCCGCGTACGAGCCGAGCGCGAGCTCGGTCGTGCGCTGCACGACGTCCGCGGGCGGCCAGGACGACTCGGCGCGGTAGCGGCCGAGGTTGTCCTGCTCGGCGATCGCCGGGTCGGTGACCGCCGGCTCGACGCCCTTCAGGTGCTCGTCGAGGAAGCGGTTGAGCTCGGCCGCGAAGCCGGAGCGACCCATCGCGTAGCCGGAGCCCTCGCGCTCCCAGCCACGGACGTGGTCGAACTGGCCGAACCAGGCCCGGTTGTCGGGGTTGGTCATCGCGTTGAAGTACGCGAACGCCGCGTCGGGCTTGGTGTTGGTCTCGAGGAAGCCCTGCGTGAGGAACAGCGGCACGTCGCTGCCGGCTGCGAGCTCGACGAGGTCACGGGCCGCCCAGAACGCGTCGTCCTCGCTGTCGAGCTGCTGCTGGAGGTAGTTCGGGCCGAGGCACCACAGCTGCGGCGCGCCCGAGACGTGGTACTCGGGGTCGTCGTTGAGCGCGCCGGGCTGCGTGTCGTACACCTGGAAGATCGCCGGCGTCAGCGCGGCGTTGGTGAAGCGGATGCCGTCGTCGTGCAGGTAGCGGTAGCCGGAGTACACCGGCTCCATGGACACCACAGCGGCGAGCCCCTCCGGGTCGCGGGCCATGCCCATCAGCCCGGTCCAGCCGTCGTAGGACTTGCCCAGCAGCGCGACCTTGCCGGTCGACCAGGGCTGGGACGCCGCCCACTCGACGGCGAGCTCCACGCCGCGCTGCTCGACCGGGCCGCCCCAGTCGTTGCAGCCGCCGGAGCCACCGAAGCCGGGCAGGTCGACCTGCACGAAGGTGTAGCCGCGGTCCAGCGCGCCGGTCACCTCGAGGAAGTCGTAGAAGCGCGGGTTGGGTCCCTGACCGCTGGAGAGGTCCGCGCCACCGTCGTTGTGGTTGGTGTACGGCGACACCACGACCACGACGGGCTGCTCGACGTCCCAGCTCACGCTGCTGGAGCGCAGCACGTCCGCGTGCAGCCGCGTGGTGGTGTCCGACGGCACGCCGGGCGAGTCGAGCCCGATCGCGTCGATGTACTCCTCGCGGTACTCGGCGCCCGGATACACAGCGCCCTGCTCGGCCGCGTCGAGCGCGGGGGAGAGCCTCGGCGCAGGCGCGAAAGCGGGCAGCGC
>JBFGFG010000142.1:0-6866 GCA_041579655.1 Nitriliruptoraceae bacterium | reverse complement strand
GTGACGACGCGGCTGCGCCGTGGGCGACAGCGCTACACCGGCGCGCGCCGCCAGCTCGTGGAGCTGCTGCTCGGCCTCGAGCGACCGCACTCGATCGCCGAGCTGCTGGACGCCGACCCCGAGATGTCGCAGAGCTCGCTGTACCGCAACCTCGCCGTGCTCGAGCAGGCCGACGTGGTGCGGCGGCTGTCGGGCACCGACGACGTGGCGCGCTTCGAGCTCGCCGAGGACGTCACGGGCGACCACCACCACCACCTCGTGTGCCGCGTCTGCGGGACCATCGAGGACATCGAGGTCGAGCCTGCCGTCGAGGCAGCGATGCACACCGCCGTGGACCACGCGCTCGAGGAGCGCGGCTTCACCACCGACCTGCACCGCCTCGAGCTGCTCGGCACCTGCGCGAGCTGCGCCTGAGCGTCAGGCGAGGGCTGCGCCGCGGCGGCGTAGGGCGCGCAGCGTGTCGCGGGCGATGACGATCACGAAGAACTCGAGCACCGCGACCAGCGCGATCGTGGCCGAGCCGGCCAGGTCGAGGTGGTAGCTGGCGAGCAGGCCGACGGCGACGGCCGTCACGGCCAGCGCCGAGGCGAGCAGCATCGTGCTCGGCACGCGGCGGGCCACCTGCGAGGCAGCCGCCGGCGGCGCGACGATCAGGGCGAACACCAGCAGCGTGCCGACGGTGCGGAACGACGCGACGATCACCAGCGACAGCAGCGCCAGCTGCGTGACGTGCGCGAGCCCGGGCCGCAGGCCCAGCAGCTTCGCCTGGTCCTCGCTGAACGCGACCGCGAGGAACGGCCGGTACAGCACGATCGTGGCGCCGATCGTCAGCACCGCACCGACGGCTGCGGCCCGGACGTCGCTGGGCGTCACGCCCACGACGTCGCCGAACAGGATCGCGGTGAGGTCCCCGGCGTAGGCGCCCCTCGCCGAGATCAGCACGATGCCGAGCGCGAGCATGCCGACGAACAGCAGCCCGATGCTGGCGTCGTCGCCCAGCTTGGAGCGGCGTGACGCGTACGCGATCAGCGCGATCATCACCAACGCCGACAGCGCACCACCGATGAACAGGTCGAAGCCCATCAGGAACGCCAGCGCGATGCCCGGCAGCGCGCCGTGCGCGATCGCATCACCGAGGAACGACAGCCCGCGCAGCACGATCCACGTGCCGATCACGGCAGCTGAGACCCCCACCAGCGAGCCGGCGAGCAGCGCGTTGCGCATGAACCCGCACGAGCCGCACAGGAAGGGATCGAGCAGCAGCTCCACGGCTCCCTCCTCGGGTGCGATGTGCGTCGGTGGTGTGGCCGGATGTCTTCGGTGGAGCTGGTGCGGACGGTGCCGCGCCTCAGCCCAGGGCTGCCACGATGCGTTCGACGTCGAGGCGCAGCATGCCCTCCAGCGTCTCGGCACCGCTGCCGTCCGGGCCGAGCGAGCCGCTGAACAGCGGCACCACCTCGACGTCGCCGACCTGCGCCGCCAACGCCTGGGCGATGCGGTCGGAGGTCTCGACCTCGGTGAACACCACGTCGACGCCGGACGCCTGCAGCGCCTCCACGAGCCGGGCGAACGCGGCCGCGCTCGGCTCGGCCTGGGTCGACAGCCCCGGGATCACGGTGAGGTCGGTGGCCAGCCCGAAGCGCTCGCCGAGGTACGAGAACGCGTCGTGGTTGGTGACCAGCACGCGGCGCTCGACCGGGATCGTCGCGATCTCGGCGGCGAGCTCCTCGGTGAGCGCGAGGTAGCGGTCGCGGACCAGGTTCGCCGCCTCGCCAGCAGCAGCGGCCTGCGCCGGGAACAGCTCCCCGTACGCGCCGGCGATGGTCACGGCCATCGACGCGACCCGGACGGGGTCCATCCACACGTGGGGGTCGAAGGCGCCGTGCTCGGCGTGCTCGGCCACGGTCTCGTCAGCGTGGTCATCGCCGTGGTCGTCGGCGTCGTCATCGTCGTGGTCGTCACCGTCCACATCGTCCTCGCTGACCTCGGGCGCGGCCAGCGGCTCGAGCAGCGGACCGAGCTCGACCACCGTCACCCCGTCGAGCGACGCGGCGTCCAGCACGTCGCCCAACGACGCCTCGAGCCCGAGCCCGTTGGCGAGCACCAGGTCGGCCTCACGCAGACGTCGCGCGTCCTGGGCGGAGGGGGCGTACGCGTGCGGGTCGATGCCGGGTGCCATCAGCACCTCGACGGTGGCGTCGGTCCCAGCGAGCACCTCGGCCGCGACGTCACCGATGATGGCCGTGGTCACGATGACCAACGGGCCGCCGAGGGGGTCCTCCCCCGCGTCGGGCGCGCAGCCCGACAGCGCCGCGGCGGCCAGCCCCACGACCAGCACCCACGCCGTGCGGGCGCGCGAGGCGGTCCAGCGAGAGGACACGGGCAACGGCTGGCCTGTCGAGGGGGAAGTGAGGGCGACGGGATACTATTGGGAACGGTTCCTAACATCAACCCCAACACGGCCGTGCCACACTGCCGCGCGAGGCCCGCCCGCCACCGACCCGGGAGCATCTGTTGCCGCACGCACCGCACGCGACCGCACCGCACGCCCCCGTCGTGGAGGCACACGGCCTGGTGCTGGAGCACGACCGGGTGGTCGCGCTCGCCGACGCGGACCTCGCGCTGCCCGCAGGCGGTCTCACCGCGATCATCGGGCCCAACGGCTCCGGCAAGTCCACGCTGCTGCGGGCGCTGTCGGGCCTGCACCGGCCGAGCGCAGGCAGCCTCACCGTGTGCGGCGGGAAGCCCGGCAGCCACTCGGTCGCGCACGTGCTGCAGTCCACCGTCATCAACGAGGCGCTGCCCGTGACCGTGCGCGAGGTCGTGCGCATGGGCCGCTTCCGCACGCGAGGCCCGTTCCGGCGGCTGACCGACGAGGACCGCGCCGCGGTCGAGGACGCGATGGCCCGCATGGAGATCGCCGAGCTCGCCGACCGTCACCTCACCGAGCTCTCAGGTGGCCAGCGCCAGCGCGTCTACGTGGCGCAGGGGCTCGCCCAGCAGGCAGAGCTGTTCCTGCTCGACGAGCCGGTCACCGGCCTCGACCTGCCGAGCCTCGACCGCATCGCCGCGGTGCTGCGCGAGGAGACCGAGCGCGGGCGCACGGTCATCCTCACCACCCACGAGCTGCACACCGCCCAGGCCGCCGACCATGTCGTGCTGCTGTCCGGACGCGTGGTCGCCAGCGGCACGCCGGCCGAGGTGCTCACGCCGGACAACCTCAGCGACGCGTACGGCGGCCACCTCCACGAGCTCCCCGGCGGCGAGCTCATGCTCGACGACCCCCACGGGCATTGATTCTTCGAGGGGTCACCCTCGAGCTCCCCGGGCTCTCACTCTTGAGGGGGTCACCCCTCAGACTCCCCCGGGCTCCTTGATCCGCCCAGATTTTTCGAGGGGTCACCCTCGAGCTCCCCGGGCTCCTTGATCCGCCCAGGGGCTTCGCCCAGCTCAGTTGAGGGGGATGCGGGCGAGGGCTTCGAGGGGCGGGACGTACTCGTGGCCCTGGTCGCTGGCGACGGAGGGCTCGGTGATCATGCCGGCGTGGACGTTGAGGCCGCGGGCGAGGTGCTCGTCGTCGTGCAGCGCCTTGGCGGTGCCCTTGCCGGCGAGCGCGATCACGAACGGGAGCGTGGCGTTCACCAGCGCGTGGCTGGAGGTGACGGGCACGCCGCCCGGCATGTTGGCGACGCAGTAGTGCACGACGTCGTCCACGACGTAGGTCGGGTCCTTGTGGGTGGTGGCGCGCGAGGTCGCGAAGCAGCCGCCCTGGTCGATCGCGACGTCGACGAGCACCGAGCCCGCCTTCATCTCGGTGACCATCTCCTCGGTCACGAGGCTCGGGGCCTTCGCGCCGGGGACCAGCACGGCGCCGATGACGAGGTCGGCGGCCAGCACCTGCTCACGCAGGGCGTGGGTGGTGGAGTAGATGGTCTCCAGCGACGCGCCGAAGCGGTGCGAGAGACGGTCCAGCGTGGCGAGGTCACGGTCGAGCACGGTGACGTCCGCACCGAGGCCGATCGCCATCTCGATGGAGTTGACGCCGACGACGCCACCACCGATGACGACCACCTTGGCCGAGCCGACACCGGGCACGCCGCCGAGCAGCACGCCGCGGCCACCCTCAGGGGCCTCCAGCGCGTGGGCGCCGGCCTGGATCGCGAGACGACCCGCGACCTGCGACATCGGGGCCAGCAGCGGCAGACGACCGTTGCGGTCCGTCACGGTCTCGTACGCGATGCAGGTCGCGCCGGACGCGATCAGCTCGTCGGTCTGGACGGTGTCCGGCGCGAGGTGCAGGTAGGTGAACAGCGTCTGGCCCTTGCGCAGCATCGCGCGCTCGGACGCCTGCGGCTCCTTCACCTTCACGATGAGCTCGCCCGCCTCGAACACGGCGGTCGCGTCGGCGACGATGGTCGCACCGGCCTCGCGGTACGCCTCGTCGTCCTGGTGGATGCCCTCGCCGGCGCCCGACTGCACGAACACCTCGTGGCCGTGGCCGACGAGCTCCTCGACGGCTCCCGGCGGCAGGGCGACCCGCTTCTCCTGGGGCTTGATCTCCGTGGGCAGACCGATGCGCATGCTGGCTCCGTTGCAGCGTGAGTTCGACCGCGGTGGGTCGATGACGAACGCCACGATACGGCTGCCCGCACGCGTCTCGATTGCGAATCACCCGCGAGATGCAGTGCCCAAACGCATGGTTCGTGCAGCAAACCCCCGTACGATGCACGAACCATGCGTGAACCCCTCGACGAGATCGACCTCCTGCTGCTGCGACGGCTCCAGGAGGACGGCCGTGCGTCGAACCAGGCGCTCGCCGACGAGGTCGGCCTGAGCCCCAGCGCGTGCCTGCGCCGCGTGCGACGACTCGAGGAGGCCGGCGTCATCGTCGGCTACACCGCGCTGCTCGACGCCGAGACCACAGGCCACGCCCGCACCATCGTCGTGGAGGTGACGCTCACCTCCCAGCACGAGGACGCGCTGCTGCGGTTCGAGGACGCGGTCGTGGCGTTGCCTGGCCTGCGCTCGTGCCACCTGCTGGCGGGCGACGCGGACTACCTGCTGGTGCTGACCGTGCGGGACGTCGACGCGTACGAGGTGATCCACCGCGAGCACCTCGCGCGACTGCCCGGCGTCGCGCGGCTGCGCACCTCCGTGGCCCTGCGCACCGTTGCGGACAGGGCGGCGCTGCCGCTGCGCTGAGACGGACGACACGACCTGCCAACCGCGGTGTGATGTCAGGTTTGACGGACTTGCGCCGGGGGCATGGTGGGGGTGTTGCCCGAGCCACCACCGTGGCACTCCACCGACCAGACAGGCTCCACCATGATCACCCTCGGACTCATCCTGCTCATCATCGGCATGCTCGCCGGCATCCCCGTGCTGAACACGATCGGCGGCATCCTGCTCGTCGTCGGCCTGATCCTGTTCGCGCTCGGCGCGATGGGCCGCACGGTCGGCCCGCGTGCCCACTACTGGTGATCCACACCAGGTGACACCAGCTCCCAAGCTCGGTGGTGCGTGACCGCCCCGTCACGCACCGCCACCTCCGATGATGGCCCCTCCGCCCCGAGGGGCCATCGTCCTGTTTCCAGCGTTCCGAACACGGGTGACACCTGAACATGGCAGCCGAGCGCGTCGGACACGTAGCCTCGCCGGACGGCGCCCCCCGCTCGGCGTCGTCCCGACCCGTGGAGCAACGCTGTGTCCGCCACCAACGAGCGCGTCGGTCTCGACGCGCTGCGCATGACCCACCTCAAGCAGCTCGAGGCCGAGTCCATCCGGATCATGCGCGAGGTGGTCGCGCAGTTCGAACGTCCGGTGATGATGTACTCGATCGGCAAGGACAGCAGCGTGATGCTGCACCTGGCCCGCAAGGCGTTCGCGCCGGGGAAGCTGCCGTTCCCGCTGCTGCACGTGGACACCACGTGGAAGTTCCGCGAGATGATCACCTTCCGGGACCAGACCGCCCATGACCTCGGGCTGGACCTGATCGTCCACACCAACCCGCAGGTCGTCGAGGAGGGCATCAACCCCTTCGACCACGGCTCGCAGGGCTACACCACCATCGCGAAGACCGACGCGCTCAAGCAGGCGCTCAACGAGCACCGCTTCGACGCTGCCTTCGGTGGTGCGCGTCGCGACGAGGAGAAGTCGCGCGCCAAGGAGCGCGTGTTCAGCTTCCGCGACTCCATGCACCGGTGGGACCCCAAGAACCAGCGCCCCGAGCTGTGGCAGCGCTACAACGGCCGCGTGAACAAGGGCGAGTCCATCCGCGTGTTCCCGCTGAGCAACTGGACCGAGCTCGACATCTGGCAGTACATCTACCTCGAGCAGATCCCGATCGTCCCGCTGTACTACTCGGCGCCGCGACCGACCGTGGACCGCGACGGCACGCTGATCATGGTCGACGACGAGCGCTTCCGCTTCGAGCCCGGTGAGGAGCCCGAGGAGAAGTGGGTGCGCTTCCGCACCCTCGGCTGCTACCCGCTGTCGGGCGCCGTCGAGTCCAGGGCCACCACGCTCCCGGAGATCATCCAGGAGATGCTGCTGGCCACCAACTCCGAGCGCCAGGGGCGGGTCATCGACCACGACCAGTCCGGCTCGATGGAGGAGAAGAAGCGCGAGGGCTACTTCTGATCCCGGGCTGACACCCGAGCCCTGACCAGCATCACCGCGCCGTCTGCAGCGCACGCACAGGACACACCATGAGCCACCAGTCCGACCTGATCGCCACCGACATCGAGTCCTACCTCGCCGAGCACGAGCGCAAGGACCTGCTGCGCTTCATCACGTGCGGCTCGGTGGACGACGGCAAGTCGACCCTGATCGGGCGTCTGCTGAAGGACTCGAACATGGTCTACCAG
>JBFGFG010000141.1:0-6876 GCA_041579655.1 Nitriliruptoraceae bacterium | reverse complement strand
GGGGGGGGTGGTCTGGCGTGGTGGCGGCCCCCCCCACGGCAGCGAGCTGTGCGGCGCTCACGCCGGCAGTCGCCAGCGCGTCGCGCGCGGCGGCCAGCGCGAGGCTGCTGGTGGTCTCCGCCTCGCCGGCCACGCGCCGCTCGGCGATGCCGGTGCGCGTACGGATCCAGGCGTCGTCGGTGTCCAGCGTCGCGGCGAGCTCGTCGTTGGTGACGGTGCGCGACGGCAGGGCGCTGCCGATGCCGAGCACGTCGATCGCGAGCACGTCGGGGCGCGCGAGCACCGCCTCCGAGAGCAGGCGCTCGGGCGCGACCGTCTCGTCCTCGAGCAGGTCGAGCGTGTCGCTGCGGGGGCTGTCCGCGCGGGCTGCGAGCCTCACGCCACGTCCAGCCACACGACGCCGTCACCGACGGACACGGTCTGCAGCGTCCCCACGAGCGTGCCGCCGACGCGGCCGGCGCTGGGTGCGAGCAGGCGGTGCGAGCCGCGCGAGGTGGTCATCGTGCCGATGACGTCACCGGCGACGACCGGCGTGCGGTCGGGCAGGAAGCTCTCGAGGCGGCCCTCGGCGGGCGCGAGCACGAGACGGCAGCGCGGGATGGGGATCACGATGTGGCTCCAGGCATGGGTCTGAACACGGGTCTGAACATGGGTATGGCGAACACGGGCGCCGGTGGGCGCTCGGGTGGGGCTCGGCGTGCCGCCTCAGGCGTGCACGGGGGTCCGGCTCAGCGCCTCGACGGCGGCCAGGGCGGTGGCGACGTCGGCCGGGCTCGACACGCTCACGCACGGGATGTCCGGGATCGACCGCTTCGCGAGCCCGGTGAGCACCGCGCCCGGGCCGACCTCGACGATCAGCTCGACACCGGAGCTCACGAGTGACTGCTGCACGTCGGTCCAGCGCACGGGGGCGAGCACGCCCTCGACCAGCGCGTTGGTGACGGCGCCGGCGGTCATCCGCAGCACACCGTCGATCCCGGACACCACCGGCACCTGCGGGTCGCGGGCGGGGATCCAGCCGAGCGCGGTGCGCAGCGCGACGACGGCGGAGGTCATCGCCGGGGAGTGGAACGCACCCTCGACCGGCAGCGGCAGGGCACGGCCACCGACGGCGCGCAGCTGCTCGCAGGCGAGCTCCACGGCGTCCGGCGCGCCGGCGATCACGACCTGACCGGGGGCGTTGAGGTTGGCCACGACCACCTCGTCGATGCCCGCCACGATGCGCTCGACCTCGGCATCGTCGACGCGGATCACGGCGGCCATCGCGCCCGGGGTCGCCCGGCAGGCGGTGCCCATCGCGCGGCCGCGGGCGGCGACCAGCCCGGCTCCCTCGGCCGGGGTGAACACGCCGGCGGCGACGGCGGCGGTCAGCTCGCCGAGGCTGTGTCCGGCGACGAGGTCGGGCGCGCGGCCGGCCTCGCGCAGCGCCTCGAACGCCGCCAGCGAGCTCGCCATGATCGCCGGCTGGCCCAGCCTGGTCGAGGCGCCGCACGCGTCGGCGTCGTCGGCGACCGCGACGAGGTCCAGCCCCGTCGCGTCGCTCAGCTCCTCCAGCAGCGCGCCAGCGTCGGGGAGCCACGTGCTCGCCATCTGCGGTCGGTGCGATCCCTGGCCGGGGAAGATGAAGGCGGTGCGCGGCGTGGTCACTGATGGCTCCGAGGTGTCGTGGTTCAACGGCCCCCACACTGGCGTCGATCGCCGATCTTCGACTCATCAGAACATGATGAACATCTGGGCAACTTCTCATAGGCTTCCGTGCAACCCTCGAACGGGAGCGCGCTGTTGGCCACGTCCGCGTCCAGCCGGCCGGCCCGCGGCCCCGGTCCGGACCTCCGCGACCGCACCGAGCTGCTCACCGAGCGGGTCGTCGCCGAGATGAACCGCTCGGTGCCGTCGTTCGCGAACGCCGAGGGCCCGTTCCGCGAGGTGGTGCCGCTGGTGGTGGCCCGCATCGTCACGCAGGTGCTGACGCTGTTCGTCGAGCTGCGCACGCCGGAGCGCCAGGAGGTCCGCGACCTCATCGACGTCTGCGTGCCGGCGACCGGCCAGGGCGTGACGCTCGAGGACATGCTCAGCGTGTTCGGCATCGCCCAGGACGTGCTGTGGGCCGAGCTGCACCGAGCCACCGACGAGGACGCGGTCACCGACCCGCTGATCGCGCTCGAGCTGAGCCAGGTCGGCGTCACGCTGATCACCGAGCTCAGCCGTGGCGTGACCGCCGAGTACCTGCGCGGCGACCGGGTGTGGCTGCAGCGCCGCGACGCCGAGCGGGCGCTGGTACGCGGCGTGCTCGACGCTCCCCCGCGGATGGAGGAGGCGACCCGCGCCAGCCACGCCCTGGACCTGCGGCTGTTCGGCACGTGGCGCTGCGGCGCGTACGAGCCGGTCGACGGGGCGATGAGCAGCGGGGAGCTCGTGGCGGCGCTCGAGGACGCGCGCGCCACGTGGGGCGTGCGTGGCGCGATCGCCGCAGAGGGGGACGTCGTGCTGCTCGTCGCCCAGGGCGAGGACGTGCTGCCGCCACCGGCCGGCGTGCGCGTCGGCGTCGGCTCGCTCGGCGAGGGCGCTCAGGGCATGCGCATCTCCCACGACGAGGCGCTCGACGCGCTCGCGGTCGCGCACCGTCGCGGCGTGGAGCAGCTGTCGGTCGAGGACGCGCGCCTCGGCCGTGTGGTGCTCGGCTCCCTCTCCCCCGCCGAGCTCGCCGACGAGGTGCTCGCCGCGATCGACGCGGAGCCGGACGGCCGCCGCGAGATGCTGCACGAGACGCTCACCGCGTGGCTCGACGAGCAGGGCAACGCCACCGCCACCGCCCGCCGGCTGCAGCTGCACGTGCAGTCGGTGCGCTACCGCATCACCCAGCTGCGCGACGTGCTCGGCGGCGCGCTGGACGACCCCGACACCCGGCTGCAGCTGCACATCGCGGTGCGCGCCCGCGAGCTGCGCTGAGGCACCGCCGCCCCCCGAACTCGCCGCCGCCCCGCAGCCTCGCCGAACTCGCCGAACTCGCCGAACTCGCCGAAACGACGTCGAGTGAGTGCGCGGGCCGACATCTCGGCTGTGGCACTCACTCGACGTGGACTGGCGTGGTGAACCGCGTGCTCGTCAGGCGTCAGGCGTCAGGCCTGGTCGAGGCGGCAGGAGTAGCGGTCGCGCTGGGCGGTCGCGGGGTCGAGGCCGAGCAGCGCGTTCGGGTCGATCGCGCCGGCGCGGGCGACGTTCTGTGCTGTCGAGGACGGGTCGACGGGGAACCGCTCGTCGTCGCCGATGCAGTCGTGGTCCCAGCCGTCCTCCCACGGTGCGACCTCGCACTCGTCGGGGCCGGCCCAGCGGAACACGTCGAAGCCGCGCTCCTGGTCACCGACGTAGACGTACGGGCCCTTGTAGAACTTCGACGCCCAGGCCTCGGAGCCACGGCCCTCCTCGAGCTCGTCGTCGTCACGGCTGATCGTCGCCGCGGCCACCTCGACCGGCAGCGACGGGTTGGAGAAGTCCACCACGCGGGTGCCGAGGATGTACCAGCCGACGGTCATGACCTCGCCGTTCGGCGCGACGCGACCGAAGTGCGACGTGCAGGCGCGGGGGTCGAGCTTGCCGTCCGTCGGCAGGATCGAGCCCTGGACCGGCGGGACGAACATGCCGACCGGACCGATGACGTTGGCCGGGTCGCTCGAGTCGTAGAAGCCGAGCCCCTCACCGGGGCACACGGCCGAGTTCGGCGCGAAGAAGCCGCCGAGCGCGAGCGACTCGTTGTTCGTGATCGAGATGCTGCCGTCCGGCGTCGGGAAGTAGCCGTGCGCGTAGGTGCCCGGGTTGGGGACGTACGCGCCGAGGCGCACCGGCTTGGCCGGGTCGGTGTTGTCGAAGATCTCGTAGTTGTTCTCGGACGCGACGTACATCAGCGAGCCGTCGGGCGAGAACTCACCGTCGTGGACCGAGCCGAGCGTCTCGGGGCCCTTGAACGGGAGGATGTCGGTCTTCTTGCCGGTCTCCACGAACTTCCGCATGTCGACGATCTGGATGGTCGAGCGGCCGCCCGGCAGCTCGCCGTTCCACACGTAGATCAGCATGTCGGTGGGGTGGAAGATGAAGTTGTGCGCGCCGCCGGTGCCGACGGTGATCGCCGCGAACGGGACCGGGTTGTACGGGTCGGTGACCTCGAACATGCCGATGCCGCCACCGGAGCCGGTGTTGCCGCCCATCACGAGGCCGCCGGCCTGCGCCTCGCTGCAGACGCTGCCGCCCTCGCGCGACAGGCCGAAGATGGTGCGCTGGTTGCCGTCCTTGTCGGTGAACTGCTTCACGCCGACGTCGTTGCGGGGGTTGTTGCACGCCTGGTAGCTGGCGAGGTAGGTGTTCTCGGGGTCGGTGATGTCGAAGATCCCGGCACCGTCGGAGTGGTCGCCGACCACCGCGAAGTCGCGCAGCACGGCGACCTCGTCATCCGCGTTGCCGGCCACGCCGTCCGCACCGACGACCGTGCCAGCCGCGTCACGCACGACCACGGTGGACGAGAAGAACTCGAGGTCGGTGCCCTGCTGGGTGTCGACGGAGCGACCGTTGTTCTGCTTGAAGTCGTGGTTGAACACGTGCTCCATGTTGAACAGGTCGGTCTCGCCGATGGCCGGCGCGGCAGCGCGCTCGAGCGGCGCTGGCGCGAAGGCGGCGAGACCGAGCGAGAGCGACGCGACGGCGACGAGGGACACGGGACGGCGCATGGTGCGCTCCTGTGGTGATCGGAGGGAAGGGAAGGGCCTTGTCGTCCTCTTTCGACGCGGGCGGGCACGCCTCCTGCCGGCGGTCCGCGGCGCGCGCCCTGACAGCAGCGCGCCCCCGTCGCTGGGACGGGGGCGCGCTGGGTCGTTCGGTGCTGGGCGTCAGCCGACCGGGATCGCCGTTGCCGTGCAGGGCTCGTCGATGACGTTGTTGCCCGTGCAGGCCTTGACCCACACGTGCGTGCCGGCGCCGCTCAGCGTGCCGGCGTACGTGCCGTCACCCTTCGTCGTCACGAGGCTGTAGCTGCCCGGGCCCGACGCGTTGCCGAGCGCCGCGTACACCACGGTGCCGGGGAAGTACGTGCCCCAGCCGTTGAGGTACTGCGAGGTGGTCGCGTTGGAGACCCCGGCCTGACCGGACGCGGTGATGCTCATCGCGGCGGACTCGGCGGCGGTGATCGGCGTGCCGCGGCGGAAGGTGTCGGCGACGGTGCGACCGATGCCGTCCTTGGCGCCGTACGGCAGCACCATCTTCACGGTGCCGGTGGCGGTGTCCACCGAGCCGTTGAAGAAGCCGAGGTGGTAGCAGCCCTGGACCGGGTTGGACGGGTGCAGGTAGTTCGCGGCGCAGGCGCCACGCAGCTGGAACCACCAGCCGCCGTTGGCGGCTGCCTGGGCGTGGTCGACGGGCGACTCCGCGGTGGTGGCGCTGCCCACGTTCGAGCGCTTCACCTGCAGCTGGTAGGTCTGGTTGCCGGACGCGAAGGTCCAGTTGTAACGCACACCCTCCGGCACGCCGGTGGTCGGCATCGAGGACACCTTCCAGCTGAACTCCAGACCGGACCCGTCCGCGAGCTCCTTGATGCTGGCGCCGGTGAGGTCCAGACCGGAGGCCTTGGCGACCTCGGCGTCGGCGAACTTCGTGATCATGAACGACGGCATCGCGCTGGACGCCTTGACGTCCGCCAGCTGCGCGACGCCCGAGAAGCTGACGGCGTCGCCGCTGCGCGTCGCCTGGCCGGCGATGGTGCCGGGCGTGTTGCCCGCGGCGATGGCCGTGAAGGACAGAGCGGCAGCGACGCTGCCGACGAGGATGGAACGGATGCGCACGACGGGCTCCCTGGTGTCGTAGATGCCGTGACCTGGGGTCACACCCCGAGGCTTTCGCCGTCGGGGGTGGCGGTTCCTCCCGCTGCACGCGAACGCGTCGGCCCCAACGTGCCGATGTCCGCTGCGAGCACACCGGCGGCCCGTGTGGGCGACCGCGGGACATCTACGCTCCCGCCCTCGCCGCGAACCGGAGACCTCCTCGTGCGACGTCAGGTGTGCAGCACGGCATGCGCCCTCGTGACGGCGTTCGCGCTGAGCGGCTGCAGCAGCACGCCGTCGGGCTCGTCGTCCCCGACGCCTGCGGCTGCCGCCTCGTTGGACCCCCAGCTCGAGGAGCTGCGGGCCGGCTTCGTCGAGGGGCTCGTGGCGACGGCCCCGCAGATCACCGAGGCGCAGGCGGACTGCGCGTTCGACGAGGCCGCCCGGCTCGGCGTGACGTTCGACGACTTCATCGCGATCGAGAGCTCGCCCGAGCTCGAGGCGCGCTTCGCCGCCGCGTTCCGCGCCTGCGGCATCGGCTGACGATCGCAACCTCAGCAGCACTCCCGCAGGGTTACGGTTCCAGCCATCGACCACCCTCAGGAGCCCACCAGTGAAGTACGCCGCGAGCACCGAGATCGCCGCGCCGCCCGAGACCGTGTGGGCGGTGCTCACCGACAGCGACGCCTACGCGAGCGCCGACAACGGCGTGGTGCGGGTCGAGGGTGACATCGCCGAGGGCCAGAAGATCAAGGTGTTCTCGGAGGTCTCGCCGAACCGCGCGTTCCCGGTGAAGGTCAGCCTCGACGCCCCGACGCGCATGACCTGGACCGGCGGCATGCCGCTCGGCCTGTTCAAGGGCGTGCGCACCTTCACCCTGACGCCGATGGGCGACACCACGAGGTTCGAGATGGTCGAGGAGTTCAGCGGCCCGATGACCGGGATGATGAAGAAGCAGATGCCCGACCTGCAGCCCAGCTTCGACCAGTTCACCGCCGGCCTCAAGGCCGCCGCCGAGGCCAAGGCCTGACCCGACAGACCTGACGCTGTCCCACCGAGTGAGCGCCGTCCC
>JBFGFG010000140.1:0-6884 GCA_041579655.1 Nitriliruptoraceae bacterium | reverse complement strand
CGGCTCGCAGCGTCGCGACGCGCTCCGCGGCCTCGTCGCGGGCAGCGCGCTGGCGGCCCATCGACGCCACGGCGGCACGCGCCTCGGTCAGCGCCCGCTCGGCCGCGGTCCGACGCGTCAGCGCGACGGCCAAGGGGCGCGTCGATGCACGCGCGGTCCACAGCTCGTCGCGGCGACGCACCGCCTCGTCCCGGGCACCGCGCAGCGACCGTCCGGTCCCCACCGTCGCGGCGTCGAACAGCAGCTCCTGGAGGGTGTCGCCCTCGAGGCTGCCCAGCCCGCTGAGCGCGTCAACGTCGATCGCGAACACCTGCTCGAAGCGCTCGAGGTCCATCCGCGCCCCGACGAGCTCGTCGACGGCCGAGGCGTTGGTGGTCTCGCGGCCGTCGGGCCGCAGGACCCGCAGCGCGGGGCTGCGACCGGGCTGACGATGGATCTCCCACCGACGGTCATCCGCGTCGCGCACGGTGACGGAGCCGCCGAGCCGGCCGCCCCGCAGCGGCTCGTAGCGCTGCCGGCCTGCGGCGTTGCCAGCGCGCGGATGACCGAGCAGCGTCCGTACGAGGAACGCATGCAGCGTCGACTTGCCGGCCTCGTTCGGCCCCAGCACCACCGTGAGGCCGGCCGCGACGTCCTCGACGTGGGCGTCGTGCAGCAGCCCGAACCCGTCGACGTGGAACCCTTCGATCCTCACGAGCCGTCCGTCCGCAGCAGCGAGGCCGCGAGCGCCCGGCCCGCCGCACCGAGGGCCTCGGCGTCGGGCAGCGCATCGCTCCACCGGCGCTCGACCACCGTCGCCAGCGCGTCCGCCGAGAGCTCGGCGTCCGGCACCGTCGTCTCCTCCAGCAGCGCGGCGGCACCGTCGTCCGCCACCGCCGCGAGCGTCTCGTCGCGGAGCTTGGTCCACACCACGTCCCCGCCGGCGCCGGCCCCGTCGCGCAGCGCGCTCAGCAGCTCGTCGAGCGCCCCGTCGCGTGCGAGCGCGTCGCTGACCGGGCCCACGCCGCGGATCCTGGCCCGCAGCACCACCACGCGACCGGCTGCGTCGCGCACGGCCTGCGCACCCGCCGCGGCGAGCGCACGCTCCACCTCGCCCACCGTGCTGTCGGGACCGATCACCGTCTCGACCTCGACGAACCGGGCACGGTCGAGCACGACGTGCTCGGGCGTGCCGATGACCCCGCCGCGGACCGACACCACGCTCGCGCCCTTCGCAGCCCGCTCGGACGGCTTGTGGCTGCGACCCTGGAGGTTGCCGGGGTACAGCGCCCACGGGCCCCCGGCCTCGCCGTCGAGCACGACGGTGCGCTGGTGGACGTGCCCGAGCGCCCAGTACTCCATCCCGGCCACGCGCAGGTCGTCGACGCTGCACGGCGCGTACGGCGCGTGCTCGCCGTTGCCACCGACGTTGGCGTGCAGCACGCCGACGTGCGGGGCGTCGGCGTCGGTGCGGCGGAACAGCTTCGCGAGGTTGCGGGTCTCGGCCACCTGCGCGTACGAGACGCCCAGCACCACCGCCAGCAGCTCGCCCTCGCGCTCGACCGGCACCGCGGCGACCTCGTCCGGGCCGAAAACGTGCACCTCGGGCGGCCACGCCGTGTCGAGCTGCCATCCCGTCAGCACGGGGTCGTGGTTGCCGTGGGTCACGAAGGTGCGGATGCCGGCGGCGGCCAGCCGCCGCACGCCCTGCTCGAAGCGCAGCTGCGCGCGCAGCCCGCGCTCGGGGCCGTCGTAGACGTCGCCGGCCAGCACCAGGAACGCGGCCTCCCGCGCCAGCGTCAGCTCGACCAGCGCGTCGAACGCGTCCAGCGAGGCGTCACGCAGCCGTGCGGCGATGCGCTCGTCGACCTGCCCGACGCCCTCGAACGGGGTGTCGAGGTGCAGGTCCGCGGCGTGCACGAAGCACCAGGCGTCGGCGGGCAGGACGGCTCCAGCGGGTGTTGTCGGGTCGGGCAGGTCGCACGCTACGTGCCGGTGTCACCCTGACCACCGACGCAGCGCAGCACGTCGGCGACCGGGACCGCAGAGCGCAGCACGCCGTTGGTGCCGGTGGTGACGATCAGGTGCCCCACCGCGTCGAGGTCGAGGTCGAACGCGTCGATCGCGCCGCCGGTGAAGCGGGCTCCGACCGCGACGTCCTGGACCGTCGAGCCGCACAGGTGCACCAGCGACGGGAGCACACCGCGACGGTCGCGACCCACCACGACCACGCCGCCGTCGTCGAGCACCAGCACCGGCCCCGCCGCGACGGGCAGGGACACGTCGGTCACCACCGGGCTGGCGTCGAGCCCGTCGACACGGCGCAGCCCGTCCTCGGACGACAGCCACACCCTGCCCGGCGTGGTGGGGTCCACGGAGAGGAAGCCGGTGGGGTCCGTGCGGTCGGTCGCGGTCTGGAGCTGCAGCACCGAGTCCCACGTGACGCCGGCGTTGGTCGAGCGCCACAGCCCCGTGGTGCGGTCCAGCGCGACCACGGTCTGCGTGCCTGCCAGCCACACCGCCTGCGCGTCGGCCGTCGGCTGCGGCCGTCGGAACGCGTCGGTCCCGGCCTGCTCCCAGCCGTCGTCCACGAGGCGCCAGATGCCGCCCTCCTCGACGGCAGCGACCACCACGGCGCGGCCGTCGGCGTCGAAGCCGGAGGTGACCGCCACCACGCGCTGGCCCCCGGTGTGCGCAGCGAGTCCCAGCGACTGGGGCCGGCCGTCACCGACGGGCACCCGGTACAGCTCGCCGTCGCGGTTGCCGTCGCGCTCACCTGTCGACACCAGCAACGTGCCTGGCTGGGTCTCGTCGGCCGCGACCGCCGTGCCCTTGGTCGCGCCGGGCTCGACCGCACGCACGCTGCGCAGGTCGTCGTCGCTCACCAGCAGCCGGTGGTCGGTGTTCGCGATCGCGATCCGCCCGGTGCTGGTCACCGCGGTCGCGTCGTGCGCGGTGACGCCGAGCCCCGCCACCGCCGGGTTCCAGGTGTCGCCACCGTCCGAGGTGGACCACACGCCGGCGCGGCCGGCCACCAGCACGTGGGTCGGGTCGGTCGGGTCGATGACCACCTGCGCAGCGGTGTAGCCCTGCCCGTCGGGGAGGAACGAGCCCTGCGCCTGCGCCACCCACCACCGCAGCCCGTCGCTGCCGAGCACGTCGAGGCGCAGCCCGTCCCCCACGGCCAGCCCGTCCCAGGTCTCGCCGCCGTCGCGCGAGCGCACGATCGACGCGTGGCGCTCGTCCCCGACCGAGCCGGTCGCGTGGGCCGCCGCCCACAGCGTCCCGTCCGCGCCGACGGCGACGCTGGTCCACGTGGTGCGCTGCTGCAGCACGGGGCTCCACGCCCCGTCCCAGCGCCACACGCCGTCGACGCCCGCCGCGACCAGCAGGCCGCCGTCGGGCAGCGCGGCCACCTCCTCGAGGTCGCGCGGGCCGACCGCGACGGTCACGACGCGCGCCGCACCGGTCGGCTCCTCGATGCGCAGCAGACCGTCGGCGTGCGTCGCCACGGCGAGGGAGCCGTCGTTCGCCAGCGTCATGCCGCGCACGAACGAGCCCTCGAGCCCCAGCGACGTCCAGCTCCGGCCGCCGTCCGTCGAGCGGTGCACGCCGTCGTCGAAGCTGCCCGCGAACACGACCTCGCCGTCCCACACCAGCAGCTCACCGGTGCTGCGCGGGTGCTTGTTCGGCAGCCCCCGCACGCCGGGGGTGTTCGAGCCCGAGAACCGGACCGCGTCGCTGACGACCTCCCAGCTGCGACCGCCGTCCTCGCTGCGCAGCACGCCGCCCGTGCGACCGCTGAACCCACCACCGGCGAGCACGACCTGCGGGTCCGACGGGTCGTACGCGATCGCCGCGATCTTCGCGGTCCACGCCGGCAGCCCCGCGCTGACCGGGGTCCAGGTCACGCCACCGTCGGTCGATCGGTGCAGCCCCCCGTTGTCCCCGCCCACCAGCACGGAGGAGCCGTCGGGCGCGAACGCCACCACGTTCTGGAAGCCGCCGCCGGCCAGCCCTGTCGCGGTGAACGCCAACGCAGGTCCAGCGCCTGCCACCGGGGCGTCCGCCGTCACGCCGCGCAGGTCACCGGCGTCTGCGGCGGGCGAGCCGTCGTCCGTCGGCGTCGTCGCACCCGGGGACGGTGTCGCCGAGGGACCGTCGCCCGGCCCCACCAGCCGCGGCAGCGTCCACAGCAGGGCGACCAGCGCTGCCACCACGACAACGACGATGCCGCCGACCTTGACGGCGTTCCCGACGCTGCGTGCGACCACGTGGGCCTCCCCGGGCAAGCCTGTGACGTGCGACGGAGCGGCACGCTACGGCACGTAGCCTCGGCGCTCCGTGCCCACACGACAAGAAGCGAGTCAGATGCGAACCGGTTCGTCCGTGGCCAGCAAGGGACCGCTCGTCCTCGCCGACGCCTGCGGCGCAGACCTGGTGCAGGTGCACCTCTCCGCCCCGCAGCAGTGGCGCGACCCGATCGTGCGCGCCGACGCCGCCGAGCTGCGCACCAGCGGCCGGGTCGGCGCGGTCCACGCCCCGTACCTCGTCAACCCCGCCTCGGCCACCGAGGCCGTGCGCGACAAGTCCTGGCACTCGCTGCAGGTGCAGCTGGACGCGTCGGCGAGCGTGGGCGCGGCCGGGCTGGTCGTGCACGCGGGACAGGCCGGACCGAAGGGCACCCTCGAGGAGGCCACCGAGCGCTGGCTGGAGGGCATCACCCGGCTGCGCGGCGACGTCCCGCTGCTGATCGAGAACACCGCCACGGGACAGGCCGCGCCCGGCCGCCACCTCGAGAGCTGGATCGCGCTGGTGCAGGCGGTCCGCGCCGAGGCGACCGGCGTCCAGATCGGCGTCTGCCTCGACACCTGCCACGCGTTCGCCGGCGACCCCGCGGCCGCCGCTGACCCGACCGGCTGGGTGACCGAGGTGCGCGAGCGGCTCGGTGGCATCGACCTGCTGCACGTCAACGACTCCAAGGACGAGGGCGGCGCCGGCCGCGACCGCCACGAGGCGCTCGGCGACGGGAAGATGGGCGACGCGCTCGCCGCGATGGTGATCGCCGCCCGGGCGCCCGCCGCCGTGCTCGAGACGCCGGGCGACGACGAGCGCCGCGCCGCCGACCTAGCGTTCCTCGACGAGGTCGCCCGCGACGTCGTGACCGCCTGACGCGTGACCCCCGCGTGACCTTCGTGTGACCCTCGGAGCAGCCGTGACCAGCCCCTCAGCGATCGTCGTCGGTGGCGGCATCATGGGCTGCTCGGCCGCCCGGGCCCTGCACAACCGGGGCTGGTCCGTGACCCTGCTCGAGCAGGCGAGCTACCCGCACGTGGAGGCGTCGTCGGGCGGCGTGCACCGGCTGATCCGGTCCACGTACGGCACGGAGGCGGGCTGGACCTCGATGATCCCGCTCGCGTACGCCGCGTGGGACCGGCTGTGGCACGACCTCGGCCCCGACGCGAGCCGCGGCCTGATGACCCACACCGGGATGCTCGCCGTCGACACCCCCGCGACCACGTTCGGCGCCGACTCGGCGGCCACGCTCGCCGCCCTCGACCTCCCGTTCACGCTGCACGACGCCGACGAGCTGCGCCGACGCTGGCCGCAGCTGCGCATCCCCGCCGACGCCGCCGGGATGTACACCGAGGACGGCCACTTCCTGCGCGCCGGTCGCATCGTCACCGCGCTGGCGGCCTGGCTGCGGTTGGTCGGCGTCGACGTGCGCGAGCAGGCGCTCGTGCACGCCGTGGAGCTCGAGGTGGGCCGGGTCACGCTCGCCGACGGCACGGTGCTTGCCGCCGACCGCGTCGTGGTCGCGGCCGGACCGTGGACCGGCCGCCTGCTCGACGACGTCGGCGGTGGCCTCACGCCCTCACGACAGGTCGTGCTCGACGTCGAGCCGCCCGCCCACCTGCGCGCTGCGTGGGCCGACGGCCCCGCGTTCCTGCTGCCGCCGCTGTACGGCATCCCGCCGCGCGACGGCCTGCCGCTGAAGGTCAGCGACCATGCCTTCACCCTGACCGGCGACCCGGACGACGACCGCGATCCCTCCCCCGACGAGATCGCAGCCGTCCGCGAGGTGGCCGCCGAGGCGCTGACCGACTTCGCCCAGTACCGGCTGCTCGAGGCCCGGGCCTGCTACTACACGTTCCACGCCGAGGAACGCTTCGTCGTCGAGCCGCTCGGCGCCCGTGGCGCGGTGATGGCCGGGTTCAGCGGACACGGCTTCAAGTTCGGCGCCCTGCTCGGGGACGCCGTCGGCGCGGCTCTCGACGAGGCAGCCGCCTGGCCCGACGTCAGCGCATGGGCCGCCGGCCACTCGACCACGAGCCCGCTGCCTGCCTGAGCGTCGCCTTGCCAGGGGGCTGCGACCATGGCTCGGGGTGGACCTTCGTGCGCGTGGCGAGGTCGGGTGTGCGGGATACCCACAGATGTGTGATGAGGTGTTGACTCGAACGTCTGTTCGATTACAATGCATCTCATGGACTCCACCACCGACTTCACGTCGCTCGCGACACAGACCGCTGCCCCCGACCGGGCAGCGGACACTGCTGCGCTCGGACCCGTGATGGCGGCCGCCGAGTCTGTACATGCGGCTCTGGACGAGCTCGTGCGGGCCTGGCTGCAGATGGCCGAGTGGGGCGGACTCGCCGGGGCGACCGGGATGTCGGCCGGTGAGTGGGCACAGCTGTCACCCCGCCTGCCGCGCTGGTTGGCCGGCCAGCTCGAGGGCATCGTCGAGCGGTTGCCCGTGCTGCCACTGTGTGCCGAGCTGTTCTTCGAGCGTGTGCTGACGTTCGAGGACCTCGCCGGGATCGTCCGCGCCACCCGGCAACTCAACGGGGCCCAGCTCGCCGGTATCGATGACTGGGCCGCGACCAAGGCCCGCATCCGTGCCGCTG
>JBFGFG010000139.1:0-6884 GCA_041579655.1 Nitriliruptoraceae bacterium | reverse complement strand
CGGACGCGGGGTTCGCCCCCGAGAGCCGGGCCACCAGCGCGTGACCGAGCTCGTGCGCGACCAGCACCGCGACGCCGACCAACGGCCACACGGCGACGGCCAGCAGCTCGCCGTGCACCAGCCAGCCGACGAGCATCAGCACCAGCAGCGCCGTCGGACGCACGATCAGCGCGATCCCGAAGGCGCGCAGACGCATGCCCCCCGCCCGGACGTCGTCGAGGTGGTGGGGATGCGCTGGGCCGTGTGAACGTGACATGGCCTGCACGCTATGCGCACAGACTAGTTACGGAAAGCGGTCGTGCGCGCACCGGCCGCGCCCGACCGCCCCGCGCCACACCAACGGTCCATCGGCCCGAACCAGCGAAACGATGGAGGAGGGCTCCGCCGATAGGCGAGGCCCTCCAACGCCGTGCGAAGCAAGACTCACCAGTGCAGGCCCTTGAGGAGCCATGCGTAGATCAGGCGGTCGTACGTGGGACGCGACTCGTCCGCATCCTTGGTCGCGGACATGGCTGCCTTCTTGCGGGCTGCCTTGGCCTTGTCCTCGCTGGAGATCTGCTCGCCGCCGGTGGCGGCCGCGCTGTCGGGGAACCGCGAGTATCCGCGGTGCATCAGCGAGTCGAGCATCTTCGGGGCCAGGGTGTAGGACAGCTGCCCGGCGGTCCCGAGCACCGTGGCGACCTTCTTCGGCTTGTTGACCATCGCGCCGAGGATGCGGTTCGCCGCCTCGTCGGGGGTCAGCGCCGGGAAGTACTTGTAGACGGCCGTCGGCGCGATCATCTTCGTGCGCACCAGCGGCATGTAGACCGAGGTGATCGAGATGCCGTCGTCGTACAGCTCGGAGCTGATGCAGCGACCGAACGCGTCGAGCGCGGCCTTGGACGCCACGTACGCGCTGAAGCGCGGCATGTTCGTCTGGACGCCGATGGACGACACGTTGATGATGTGGCCCTCGCCACGCTCCATCATCGCCGGCAGCAGCGCCAGCGTGAGCCGCACCGCGCCGAAGTAGTTCAGCTGCATCGTGCGCTCGAAGTCGTGGAACCGGTCCAGCGACAGCTTCACCGAGCGGCGGATCGAGCGACCCGCGTTGTTGACCAGGATGTCGACGCGGCCGTGCTGTGCGAGGACCTCCTTGCACATGCGCTGGATGTCGTCGTCGTCCGAGATGTCGCACGGGTGGACGCTGGCGATGCCGCCGGCCTCCTCGATCTGCACCTTGACGGCCTCGAGCTTGGCCCGGGTCCGGCTGACGAGCAGCACGTGGGCGCCGGCCTCGGCGGCCTTCAGCGCGGTCTCGAGACCGATGCCGTCCGACGAGCCCGTGATCATCACGATCTTGCCGGCGATGGCGCCCTTGAGGCCTCCGCCAGAGGACTTCTTGCCGGACAGCTCACGCAGCCAGAAGAAGTACAGACGGTCGAGGTACGAGTCCAGCGGCGGGCACGAGATGTCGGACTCCGACAGCGCGGCGCGCGTGTTGTCGTCTGTGTACGTGGTCGGCCAGTCGAGGAACTTCAGCGTCTCGGACGGGATGCCGAGCTGACGCAGCAGCATCTTGCCGGCTGAGGCGGCCGGGGTGACGGCGCTGAGCACGTCCTTGAGCGTGTTGGGCACGAGGTCGAGCAGGCCGACGTCGACGCGGACGGGGAACGTCGGGCCGCCGGTGGCGCCCGCGATCATGTCCAGCAGCTGACCGACGGTCTGCGGGTGCGGGTCCACAAGGTGGTAGACCCGGTTGTCCCACTGCGCGTCCTCGAGGTGGAGGATGTGCTCCATCGCGTCCACGACGTAGTCGACGGGCACGATGTTGATGGTCCCGCCCTCGGGCGCGAGCATCGGCAGCCACGACGGGAGGCGGTCGCCGAGGCGACGCATCAGGTCGAAGAAGTAGTAGGGGCCGTCGATCTTGTCGATCTCGCCGGTGCGCGAGTCGCCCACGACGATGGATGGTCGGTACACGCGCCACGGCACGGTGGCCTCGGTGCGGGCGATCTTCTCGGACTCGTGCTTCGTGGCGAAGTACGGGTCGTCCATCCCCTTGGTGGCGCGCTCGAGCGGCGTGTCCTCGTGGAGGAGCCCCTCGTGCAGGCCGCCGGCGGCGATCGAGGAGACGTGGTGGAACGGCGCGTCGATCGCGTTCGCGACCTGGACCGCGTGGCGCGTGCCCTGGACGTTCGCGAGCTGCTGCGAGGCGGCGTCGGCGGTCAGGTCGTAGATCGCGGCGAGGTGGATGACCGCGCCGATCTCGGCGTCCTTGAGGTCCTGGATCTGCATGTCGGACAGCCCGAGCCGGGCCTCGCCGAGGTCGCCGATGACCGGGCGGATGCGGGTCTCGGCCTCGTCACCCCAGTCGTCCATGCGCAGCTCGAGCTTGCCGAGGCTGGCCTCGCGGACGAGGCAGTGGATGGTGCCGGAGCGCTCCTTGAGGAGCTTCTCGACGAGGCGGCCTCCGATGAAGCCGGTCGCACCTGTTACGAGGTAGTTCACGCTTGGATCCTTCTCCCAGAAGATCGAGCGGCGTCACCGTCCGGCGGTGGCCTGCTCGTCCATGTGGACGAGGATGCCATCCACGGGGGACGCCGTCATGGGGGAAGTGTTGCAGCGCGCTGCTTGCAAGTGCAAGCATCTGCTAGCGATGGTGTCCGGTTCGTGCGCCGACCGCCCGCTTCGGCCACGCGGCGACGGCGACCGCGCCGAGCAGCATCGCGATGCCGAGCGCGACGATCGGCTCCAGCGGGGGCTCGAGCGCGCGCGCCTCGTTGTAGAACTCGTTGCTCTCGATCGCGAGGGCCTCGTTGCCCTGGTCCTGGGTCCACTGCTCGCCGAGGCGGCGGGCCTCGGCGTCGAGCTCGCCGATCTGCGACGAGCGCAGCGGGGTCAGCGCGGCGAGGAACAGCATCGCGGCGACGCCGATCAGGGCGAGCACGGACAGGGTGCGGCGGACGGTCACGGGACACTCCAGCGGATCGGGCGACGTGTGGTGTTCGGTGCGGGCGCCGCTGCGGTGTGCTCCACGTGCGGCGCGCAGGTCACGGCAGCGTCATCGGCGCGTCGCGCGGGAGCTCGGTCACGACCCCGTCGCGCACCAGCACGGGCACGCCCGCGCCGGCAGCGACCACGCCGTCCGCGCCGATCAGCACGCCGCCGCACTCGGGCAGGCCCCACAGCGGCAGCTCGGGCGGGGCGCCGGCGCGGTCCTCACGGCCGGGCTCGTGGTGGGGCAGCGCGAGACCCGGCACGAGGCCCAACCCCACGACGATCGACCGGTCGGCGTCGGCCGCCCACATCCGTGCGCACAGCACCATCGCGCCGGCGGACGCGCCGCTGATCGTCGCGCCGGCCGCGTGTCGCGCGCGCACGGCCGCGCCCACGGCACCGTCGCCGACCTCGGTCAGCACCCGCAGCAGCTCGGTGGGCGAGCCGCCAGGCAGCACGAGCATCTCGGCCTGCGCGATCGCGTCGAGGCAGCCCTCGAGGTCCTCGCGGGGGTCGGGCGCGCCGACGGCCGGGTCCCCGCTGAGGTTGCCGTAGTAGCGCGCGGCGTTGCGGCTGGCCGTGGCGTACTGCGCGCCCGGCGACGCCGCGCCGGCCAGCACCACGATCGGCCCCATCGATGTGCGGGCGAGCACCGCGAGGTCGAGGTCGCGGCACGAGGAGCCGAACTCCTTGCCGCCCTGCAGACAGATCGTCCCGGCCACCACGCGTTCCGTTCGAGGTCGTCGCCGCGACCGTAGGCTGCGTGCATGGAACAGGTGCAGCGGCAGCAGTCGAGCCCGGTGGCCGTGGCGGCGACGCCTGCGGCGGCCGAGGTCGTCGCGACGATGCTCAACGCCCACGGGCTGCACGCCTGGACCGAGGCGTACGCCGGCGTCTACCCGTCGGTCGAGTGGGTCGAGGGTCACCGCGTCGGTGTGGCTGACGCCGATCGCGACGAGGCGCTGCGCGTGCTCGCTGCGCTCGACCGCAGCGACACCGCCGTGCTGCACGACGAGGGTTGAGCGATGGGTCTGCGTCTGGGGGCGCTCGACGTCCCGGTCCCGATCGTGCTCGCGCCGATGGCAGGGATCACCGACACCGCGTTCCGCCGGCTGGTGCACGGCAGCGGCGCGGTGCTGGTGTCCGAGATGGTCACCGCCCGCGGGCTGGTCGAGGGGGACCGCCGCACATGGTCGTACGTGGACCTGCCGCGCGAGCTCGGGATGCGGTCGATCCAGCTGTACGGCTCGGACCCGGTGATGCTCGGCGAGGCCGTGCGCCGGCTGGTCGCGGACGACCTCGTGGACCACGTCGACCTCAACCTCGGCTGCCCGGTCCCGAAGATCACCGCCAACGGCGGGGGAGCGGCACTGCCGGTGAAGCGCCCGCTGCTGCGCGCCGTGCTGCGCGCCGCGGTGCAGGCCGCGGGTGACGTGCCGGTCACGATCAAGATGCGGCTGGGGCTCGACGACGACCGGCTGACCCACCTCGACGCGGGCCGCATCGCGGTCGAGGAGGGCGTCGCGGCCGTCGCGCTGCACGCCCGCACCGTCGAGCAGGGCTACAGCGGCGAGGCCCGCTGGGACACCGTCGCCGAGCTGCGCGCGGCGCTGCCGAACGACGTGCCGGTGCTCGGCAACGGCGACGTGTGGACCGCGGATGACGCGGTGCTGATGATGGAGCAGACCGGCTGCGACGGGGTGGTGGTCGGCCGCGGTTGCCTCGGTCGCCCGTGGCTGTTCGCCGACCTCGCGCGGGCCGCCCGCGGCGAGCCGACGCAGGGCCCGCCACCGTTCGGCGTCGTCGCCGAGCAGGCCCGTCGCCACCTCGCCCTGCTGCAGCAGCACGCGTCCGACGACGCGCCCGCGGACCTCACCGCGCGCCGGTTCCGCAAGCACCTGCGCTGGTACCTCGAGGGCTACGCCGAGGTCTCGCCACAGCTGCACGCGTCGGCCGGGCAGGTCGGCAGCGTCGAGGACGTCGAGGAGGTCCTCGCTGCGGTCCCGGCCGACGCGCACGTGCTGCCCGAGGCGGTCGCGCGACCGCGCGGCAAGACCTCACCGGGCCGCGTGAAGCTCCCGCACGGCTGGTGGGACGACCGCGACGAGGACGTCACCGTCGCTGACCCCACCGGCATCCTCTCCGGAGGCTGACCGACGCATCTCCGCAGCTCCGAACAGCCGGCCCGACTCAGGGCAGTCGGTGGACCATCCGGATGACGGGGACGGTGACACCGTCGACGTCCTCGCCCTTCGCCGCGCCGTCCGGTCGCCATCCCATGTGGGCGTATACGGCGCGAGCCTGGTGGTTGCCGGGGTGGACCCACAGCACCGCCTCGGTGAAGCCGAGCCCGGCGAGGTGGTCATCGACCGCTGTGAGCAGCCGGCCACCGTGGCCCTGACCCCATGCCTGCGGATGGACGTTGACCGCGTACAGCTGGCCCCGGGTGGCTGCGGCGTCACCGTCCTCCGGGCCCGCGACCGCGAACCCGACGACCGCGCCGTCCTGCGAGGTCGCCACGAGCCGGATCCCGCCGGGGACCGGTGGAGGGCCGGACAGCGCCTCGGCCCACATCGTCGCGCGGGCGGTGGGGTCGAGGCCGTCGAGGTACGCGTCCGGCATGAGGCCGCGGTAGCGGGCCTGCCACGCGGCGACGTGCGCGGCTCCGATCGCCTCGGCGTCGCGAGGCTCCGCGGGGCGGACGCTAGGGGTCACGCGAGCTCGACGGCGGTGACCATGGAGGCGAGCTCGACGCCGGCGGCGGTGGAGAGGTCGGCGCCGAGGCGTTCACCGATCCGACGCAGGCGGTGGTCGAGCGTGTTGGGGTGCACGTGCAGCGCCTTGGCGGTCGCGCGCCGGTCGAAGTCCTGCGCGAACCACGCGTCGAGGGTGTCGAGCAGGTCGGGGCCGTCGGCCAGCCGCTCGCGTGCCGCGCGGGCGCGACGGCGGACCTCGGGCACCCGGGCCACGAGGTAGGGGACAAGCAGGTCGTCGACGACCACGGGACGGTCGCGCCACCCGTTGCGCTCGGCGAGGTCCGCCAGCAGCATCGACCCGCGGCGCGCGTGGGCCGGCCCCTCGTCCTCGACGCGCACGGCGGCGACCAGCACCTCGACCCCGGCCGCCTCACGCAGCCCGGCGTGCAGGCTCGCGGCCGTGCCCGCCACGTCGTCGGTCGGCAGCGCCAGCGTCGCGAGGTTGTCCGTGACGACGATCGCGGGGTGGCCCTGCACGCCGCGCAGCCACGTCTCGATCCGGCGCACCTTGCGACGGGTGGCGACGGCGCCCTCGACGCCGGGGTCATCCTCGTCCGTGGTCCGTCCGATGCGGACCTCGACCATCGCGACCTCGGCGCCGGCGGGCCAGTCGTCGGGTCGCGTGCCCTCGCTCAGCAGCCGCTCGAGCCGCTCGCGGTCGGCCTGGCGCTCCTCGGAGTGGATGGCGCGGTGCTCGTCGAGGTACGCGCTCGAGACGTCGACCGTCAGCAGCTGCACGAGCCGGATCAGCCGGCCGGCCGCGTCGATGACGTCACCGTGCTCGCCCTCCTTCGCCTCGGCCACCAGCGCGTCCCACAGCACGTCCGCGCCGGCGTGGTACGCGCCGAGGATGGCCGACAGCGGCACGCGCTCCTCGGCGCGTCGGATGGCGGAGGCCTTGAGCGCGTTCATCGTCTGCTCGGACGGGTCGTCGCCCGTGGCGAGGGTGTCCAGCAGCAGCCCGACGGCTGCCGTGACCACGACGAGGATCTCGCCCTCGAGCTGCTCGGCCGGCAGCCGGCCGTACACGGGGATCTGCTCGACGATGCGCGCGAGGGTGGTCCGCGCGAGCACCTCCCGGCGCTTCGCGAGGCGCTTGACGACCTGACCCTGCGTCGTCATCCGTCACGCTCCTGCTGTCTCGGGGGG
>JBFGFG010000138.1:0-6886 GCA_041579655.1 Nitriliruptoraceae bacterium | reverse complement strand
GGCCGCGGGGCCGTCGAGCACGGGGCGCGGCGGTGGGCGCTGACGCTCGGCCGCGCGCACCAGGCTGCGCTGCTGGTCGAGCAGGCCGCGTGGGACCTGCAGCGCGGTGACCGTCGCGGCCTCGCCGTGGCGCGTCGCTTCGCTGCCGAACCGCTCGACCTGCTCGAGGCCGCGGACGCGATGCGCGGTGACGACGCGATGCTCGCCGGCGGCGGCTGAGCGAGGCGCCTGGACAGCGGACGGTGTGGCAGGGCGGCCACCGCAGGGCGTGAGCCCCGTGATGAGCACTGGGTCGGCACGGTGGCGTCAGTGACGCCTCGTGCACGACTTCAGTACCAGGAGTGGTTGCGCTTGTTCATTGTGAACCTCGCTCGAGTGATGATCCGGGCTTCATCCACACGCTTGATCGTGGATGAGTGCGTCCGCTTCGCTCGGTCGTGCGCTTGCTGCCCCGTGCCGGAGCACGAAGGTCGATCGTGGGTAACCGCCCCACCACACCGTCCGCTGTTCAGTTCTCAAGCACAGGAGAGCACATTCCACCACGTTCCGGTGGCGCTCGCGGCGGGACGAACCCCCTACATGAGCCGGATGGGGTGAGGGCGTGTCAGGTTCTGACGCGCGTCCGGTTCTTCGCCAGCTGGGCCCGGGCTCGCGCCAGCGCGCGGCCGGCCGCCCGCGGGTCGCTCATCGTGAAGGCCCGGTCGGCGGAGCACGCGCCCCGGACCAGATCCGCGCCGACGCCGACGTCCGGCGGTAGCCCAGCGAGGTCGACCGCCGGGTCCGTGGCGGCGACGATCGCGGCGACGCGCGGGCGGATGTCGGCCTGCTCGATCACGGCCGCACCGCTGCGCGCGACCCGCCCACGGTCGCCGCGCACGATCCCGCCGTCGAGGTGCCCCAGCTCGTGCAGCGAAGCCGCGCGCACGAGGTCGCGCCGCAGCCGGCTCTCGAGCCCGAGCTCGCCGGCCGCTGCCTCGACGGCCAGCACGACCCGTTCGGTGTGCCGGGTGCCCACCACGCCGACCCACTCCGGGAGCTGCGTCATCGCTGCCAGCGTCTGCGTCACGGCCCGACGACCCTCCTCGTGCTGCCGGAACCCGATCCGCGCCGCGTAGGTCGGCAGCAGCAGCACGAGCGCCGCGAGCGGGCCGATCGCCGGGTAGGTCACGGCGGCCAGCAGCGACAGCGCTGTCAGCACCGTGTGCTGCTCGAAGCGACGCTGCAGCATGTGCCAGGCGTCGACGCGTTCGTGCGGGGGCAGCAGCAGGTGCGTCCCCAGCGACTCGGCCAGCGGCAGCCCGACGGCCAGGATCGCCCACAGCCCGATCATCGTGCCCAGGTTGAGGTCCCCGGCCCGGCCGATGACGGGACCCCCGGCCAGGTGGGCCATCCCGAGCAGCCCCGGCATCGACGCACCGATCGCCACGGCCGCCACGACGCGCCACCACAGGTACGTCCGGTCGCGCCGAGCGCCGCCGAGCGCGCCAGCGAGCGCAACGAGCGCCGCCGCGAGCGGGGTCGCACCCAGCAGCACGGCTGAGGACACCAGGGCCGAGGCCACGAGCGGCGGCCGCTTCCCGCGGTGCCCGAGCACCAGACCACCGCTCAGCAGCCCGATGGCACACCATGCAGCGATCTCCCACGGCTCGAACAGCTCGCGCGTCGAGCCGCCTGCGCGCCAGCCCCAGACCGCCAGCACGGTGGCGACCGCGATCCACGCGACGGCGATGACGAGCAGCAGCCAACGCGGCCCACGTGCGCGCCGACGCTGGTGCAGCGGCGTCACGCCGGGACCGTCGCTGCAGCCCCGTCCATGAGGCTGCCGGCGTCCCCGGGGGTGTCGGATGCCAGCATCGAGGGGGCGGGCCGGACGATGCGCAGCAGCGCGTCGACCACGTCGGCGTCGAACTGCGTGCCCCTGTGGTCGAGCAGCTCCTGCACGGCCACCGCGTGCGGCAGCGCGTCTCGGTACGGACGCGTGGTGGTCATCGCGTCCCAGGAGTCCACGACCGACACGATCCGGGTTGCGAGCGGGACCTGGTCACCGCTCAGGCCACGCGGGTAGCCGCAGCCATCGATGCGCTCATGGTGCTGGCGCACCAGCGGGACCGCCGGGGCGAGCGCCTCGACGGTGGCCAGCAGGTCCGCACCGAGGTCGGGGTGGCGACGCATCGCCCAGTACTCACGGTCGTCGAGCGGTCCGGGCTTGGTCAGCACCTCGAGCGGGACGCCGACCTTGCCCACGTCGTGCAGGATCGCTCCGATGCGGATCCAGTAGCGCTCCTGCGCCGGCAGACCCATCTCCTCGGCGACACGGTCCGACAGGTCAGCGACGCGCTCGGCGTGCCCGCACGTGTACTCGTCCTTCACCTCGACCAGGCGCACCAGCGCGCGCACCGCGTTGTCGAGCGAGGCCCGCTGTACCGCGAGGCCCAGCATCGCCTTGCGCCCCATCGCGAGCGGGACCAGCAGCAGGCCCACAGCAGCGAGCCCGGCCTCGCGGAACACCACGAACCCGGTGAAGGCGAACGCCATCGACAGGGGCTGGGTCCACCAGCCGTCCGCCACCAGCGTCCTGGCGCCGTGCAGCACCGACGCCCCGCCGGTCACGTACATCACCAGCGACAGCAGCGCGATGTTCACGGCGTAGTGCGTGACTGAGGCCAGCACCATCGCCAGCGCCCACAGCCCGAGGGCCACGGGCCCATCGACCGCAGGCTGGGCGCCGGCCACGACCCCGTACACCAGCGCCGCGCTCAGCGTGGCGATGACGAACATGCCGAAGTTGTAGCCACCCTTCAGGAGCCGGTGCCCCGGGCGCAGGTTGACCAGCCCGATCATCGAGCCACCGATGCTGGACGCCAGCGCCGCGTCGACCCCGCCGAGCATCAGGGCGATCAGCATCGCGACGGGCCCCAGCGAGGTCCACACGTCCTCGCGCAGCCTGGTCGGGAACGCCTCGAACACGATGCCTGCGACGAGGAACGGCATCACCGCGACGCCGCTCTGCCACGGAGCCACGAACGCGACCGCCACGACGGCGATGAGAGGGACGCCGAACACCACCAGCGCCCGTGCGCGATCGCGAGGGACGGTCATGGGTGGTCCTCCTCTGCGATCTGGCGTGTTGGTGAGCGTGCGGTGGCGTGCGGGGCGAACGATGTCGGGGAGCGGCCGCGCGGACCGGGCGGATGCCCGATCGCTGGTGAGCCCGTGGTCACGACGTTGTGTCATGACTGGACTCAGTGCCAGGTGAGGTTTGCGCCGGCGCCCAGCGCGAGGCTGAAGCGGTCGGCAAGCAGTTGCAGGAACATCATGTGTCCCTCCGAGTTGTGGAATCGGTCCCACCCACGCGCTAGTTCGTGGATGCGTTCGTCCGCTTCGCTCGGTGATGCTGCTCAGGGCCGTGTCATGTTCGACTCGGTCCCGTCTTCCGACGCGACCGCTCCCCCACATCGTTCGCTCTTCAGTTGTGCGTGTCAGCTGTGCATGCGCCGTCGACCGGCAGGCCGGAAACGCGACGCGGCAGGCGTGTGGCCCGCGGCGCTCCTGTCGACACGAACGGCAGCTCTGTGACATGTCCGGATTGTCCGTGCGCCCTTCGCTCGGAGGTGTGCGCGCCTCTGGGTGGTCGGATTCCGACGTTGCGTAACCGACGCCTCGTCGGAATTCGCCTCGTCACCATCGGGACGGGGACTCGTTGCACCCGGTACACACGGACATGTCCGGGGGGACAACCATGAACAACGACGCAACCACGCCTGCAACCAGGCCGTCTGGCGAGCAGCTGATCGACGTGACCGACGTGTCGCTCGACATGACCAGCAACCTCGACGACGAGCTGGTCCGGCTCGAGATCGAGGCCGCGCTCGAGCGCCTCGACGGCGTGGACGCGGTGCGCCTCGTGCCGGGCACCACCCGACCGGTCGACGAGCTGCACGCCGTGGTCCAGCCGGACCGCGAGCCGAAGCGCGTCGCACGCGACCTGCAGACCCTGATGCTGGCCCGCTTCGGCGTCGACGTCGACCGTCGCGTGATCAGCGTCGTGCGCCTCGGCCCCGACGTGGTCGCTCGGCTCACCGAGACGATGCCGCGCCTGACGCTCGACAGCGTCAACGTGACCGTCCGCGCCTCCGACACGGCCGCGGCCGTCGAGGTCATCGACGCCAACGGCGGCAGCGCCATCGGCTGCGCCGGACCGATCGCCGGCGACGCCGTCATCGAGGCCACGGCCCACGCCACGGTCGACGCGCTGAACTCCTACCTCCACGACGGGGCTGCCCGTGTGCTCGACGCCCGCATCGTGGACGCCGGCCCGCACCGCACCGCGGTGGTGCTCGTCGAGGTCCACGTGGACCACGCCGTGCGCGTGCTCACCGGCTCTGCGCTGGTGCGTCGCGCCGAGGCCGACGCCGTGGCCCGCGCCGTGCTCGACGCCACGAACCGCCTCAACCGCGCCTGACCCAGCCTGACGCACGAAGCCCCGCCGGACCGGCGGGGCTTCGTCGTGTCTGCGGACCCGGTCAGGCGCCGCGGGCGCCGACGGTGCGGGCGATCTGGCGGCTGATGACCAGCTGCTGGATCTCCTTGGTGCCCTCGAAGATCTCGTAGATCTTGCTGTCGCGGTGGAACTTCTCGACGTCGAACTCGCGGCTGTAGCCGAAGCCGCCGTGGATCTGGATCGCCTCGTCGGTGACGCGCACCGCGGTGCGACCAGCGGCGAGCTTCGCCATCGAGCCCTCGCCGTACTTGAACGGCGTGAACGTGACGCCCATGTTGATCCCGCGCCAGCACAGCAGGCGGGCCGCGTCGATCTCGGTGGCCATGTCGGCGAGCTTGAACGCGATCGCCTGGTGGCGGATGATCGGCACGCCGAACGTCTCGCGCTGCGTCGCGTACTCGACGCTGGCGTCGAACGCCGCGCGCGCCACGCCGACGGCCTGGATGCCGACGATGGGCCGGGTCGCCTCGAAGGTGGACAGGGCGCCGGAGCTGCCCTTCTTCTTCTCGGGGTTCTTGGCCCGCTCCATCTTGGCGTCGAGCTTGTCCTGGCCACCGAGCAGCTGCTCGTCGGGCACGAACACGTCGGTGAACGACAGCTCGGCGGTGTGCGACGCCCGGATGCCGAGCTTGAGGGTCTTCTTCGTCATCGCGAAGCCCTCGGAGTCCGAGGTGACGATGAAGCTCGCCTGACCGCGGTGGCCGAGGTTGGGGTCGACGGTCGCCACGACGATGTGCACGTCCGCGATGCCGCCGTTGGTGATCCAGATCTTCTCGCCGTTGAGCAGCCAGCCGCCCTCGACCTTGGTGGCCTTGGTGCGGATCTTGCTGACGTCCGACCCGGCGCCCGGCTCGGAGACGGCGTACGCGCCGACCTTCACGTCCTGCGGGGTGCCGAAGATGCGCGGTGCCCACTCGCCAATCTGCTCACCGGTGCCGGTCGCGGCGAGGCCCGCCAGCGCGAGCCCCGAGCCGAAGATCGCCAACCCGATGCCGGCGCAGCCCCAGAACAGCTCCTCGATGATCAGCGCGGTGGTGATCCCCGTGGGGTCCTGGCCGGCCATGGTGTAGTAGTCCATGCCGTACAGCCCGACCTCGTAGGCCTTCTGCACGATTGGCCACGGGAACGACTCGGTCTCGTCGTAGTAGCGGTGCGCCTTCATGCCGTCGACCTCGGCCTCGCGCATCTCCTTGAGGGCGAAGTCGTGCGCCCAGTCGCGAGCGGCCTGCTGCTCTTCGGTCAGCGCGAGCGAGAAGGTCATGGGGGCACTCCGGGGGCTGCGGGGGCGGTGCGCTCCACGTTACGCGCCGCACCGGCGCTGCGTCCGAGTTGTCTGCAGACGTGGAGGTGACCGAGGGTTACCGTTGGTAACCCTCGCGCCCGGAGCGACCTGCCGTGACCACGACCATCGACCGCCGCATCTCGCTGCTGGACGCGATCGAGCCCGTGCTGCGCGCCGAGGGCCCGGAGGCGTCGATGACCGCGCTTGCGGCCGGCGCGGGCATCACCAAGCCGATCCTGTACCGCCACTTCGGGGACAAGCAGGGTCTGCTGGCCGCGTGGGCCGAGCGGCAGGCGCTGCGCCTCGGTGAGCGGATCGCCGCCGAGCTCGCGCTCGAGCGCACCCCGCGGTCGCGCATCCGCGCGACGATCGCGACCTACCTCACCGCCATCGAGGAGGACCCGCAGGGCTACTGGTTCGTCACGCGCCGGGCGCTGTCGGCGGACGACCCCAGCGGTGGCCCGGTCGGCGACGTCGCCGAGACCATCGTCACCGCCGTCGCCGCGCTGCTCGAGCGTGAGCTCTCGGCCGCCGGCGCCGACACCACACCGGCCCGGACGTGGGCCCGAGCGCTGGTCGGCATGGTCCAGCACGTCGGCGACCGCTGGATCGCGGACCGTGAGGTGTCGCGCGACGAGCTCGCGACCCAGCTCACCGACCTGGTCTGGGTCGGCTTCCGCGGCATGGCCGACGGCACCGCCTGAACCCGTCGCACGCGTTCCGGGGCCACCGCTGGGGCGCTGCTGTATGGTGACCTGCGATGGTCCGGTGCCTCACGCCCCAAGTGGCGTACGCCACCCGACCTGCTGAAGGCCCCCATGAACGAGGGCCACCCGCTCCAAGCGCGCTGTGCGCAGGAGCTTCATGACGAGGGCCTCCCCATCACGTACCGACGCAACCGTCGGCGTGATCCCGGCGTAACCGCCGGTCCACGGGACGCCCGTGCACAGAACCCGTAGAGACACGTGACTGACACCCCGAACGACACCACCGACACCATCGAGACCGAGGCCGCGACGGACACCGCCGCCGCCTCCCCCTCCAGCCCCGCAGGTCGCACCGACGCCGTCACCGGCAGCAGCTCCCCCGAGGCCATCGCCGAG
>JBFGFG010000137.1:0-7025 GCA_041579655.1 Nitriliruptoraceae bacterium | reverse complement strand
GTCAGCTGCGTGGTGGTCACCACGATCGCGACCAGCCCGGCCGCGGTGGAGCCCAGCGCGAGCGCCGCGGTGCCCGACACCACCAGCACCACCAACGCGAACTGCAGCGAGCGACGGCGCGTGCGCACCGAGGCAGCCGGCCACGCGGCACGGACGATCACCAGGTCGAGCGCGATGATCGGGACGTTCACCACCAGCTGCAGCGGGTCGCCGACGGCGATGCCGTACGCCATCCACGCCATCGACACGGCGATGAAGCCGGTCCACGTCGGCAGCGCGAGACCCTCGACGTCGTGACGGGCGCGCAGCACCTGCGGGATGGTGGTGACCAGCCCGCTGACGACGATCACGACCTGCAGCGCCAGCAGCAGCGACATGGTCAGCCGAGCGGGATGTCGCGGCGCACGAGGTCGTCGTACGTCTCGCGTCGGATCAGCGGGCGCACCACACCGTCGCGCACCAGCACCGCGGCAGGCCGCGGGAGGCGGTTGTAGTTGGACGCCATCGACTCGCCGTACGCGCCGGTGGCCGCGACGGCCAGCAGGTCGCCCTCGGTGGTGTCGTCGGGCAGGCGGGTGCGCTCGGCGACGAGGTCGCCGGACTGGCAGTGCTTGCCCACGACGCTGACCGCCATCGGAGGCTGGGTCGACTCGCGGTTGCAGTGCTGCACCTCGTGCTCGGCGTCGTACAGCGCGGGGCGGATGTTGTCGGACATGCCGCCGTCGACGCTCACGTACGTGCGCACGCCCGGCAGGCGCTTGACGGTGCCGACCTCGTACAGCGTGACCGTGGACGGGCCCACGATGGCGCGACCGGGCTCGACGGCGAGCTGCGGCACCGGGAAGCGGTGGTCCTCGCAGGCGTCGGCGACCGCGCGCAGCACGGCCTCGCCGTAGCGGTTGATCCGCACCGGGTGGTCCTCGTGGGTGTAGCGGATGCCCATGCCGCCGCCGAGGTTGAGCTCGGTGAGGGTGACGCCGTGCTCGTCGCGCCAGCGCGCGAGCAGCTCGACCAGCACCTCGGCGTTCGCCACGAACGGGTCGGTGCCGAAGATCTGCGAGCCGATGTGGGCGTGCACGCCCACCACCTCGACGCCGTCGGTCGCCAGCGCCGCGACCAGCGCCTCGTCAGCGAGCCCCAGCGACAGGGTGAAGCCGAACTTCGAGTCGTCCTGGCCCGTGCGCACGAAGTCGTGCGTGTGCGCGTCGATGCCGGGCGTGATGCGCAACCACACCGGGACCGTCACGCCCGCGGCGGTCGCGACCTCACCGAGGCGCTGCAGCTCGACCAACGAGTCGACCACGATGCGGGCGACGCCGGCGTCGACGGCCTCGGTCAGCTCGCGCACCGACTTGTTGTTGCCGTGGAACACCACGCGCTCCATCGGCACGCCGGCCTGCAGCGCGGTGTGCAGCTCGCCGCCGGAGGCGACGTCGATCCACAGCCCCTCCTCGGCCACGATCTGGAGGATGCCGGTGGTGCACCACGCCTTGGAGGCGTACGCGACCCAGACGCCGGGGAACGCCTCGCGGTAGGCCTGGCAGCGCTCGCGCAGGTCCTGCTCGTCCACGACCCACAGCGGGGTCTGGTGCTGCGCGGCGAGCTCGGTGGCTGGCACGCCACCGAGGACGAGCGTGCCGTCCTCGGCGCGGGCCGCCGTCGAGGGCCAGGGGCTGCGGTGCATGCTCACATCTGCTCCGGGGCGGTGACGCGCAGCAGCGCGAGGGCGTTGCCGAGCACCTTCTTGGCGGCGACGGCGAGCCAGTAGCGGGACCGCGCCAGCGCGACGGCGTCGGCGTCGCCCGCCACCGCGGCGTCGGTGAGGATGAACGACTCGTTGTAGAAGCGGTGGAACTCGGCCGCGTACTCCTCGATGAAGCGCGTCAGCCGCTGCGTCGCACGCTGCTCCGCCGCCTCGGCGACGACGCCGGGCAGCGCGGCCATGCCGCGCAGCAGCTCGACCTCGGCCGGCTGGGTCAGCAGCGACACGTCGAGGTCGACCTCGGCGGTGCCCGGGTCGAACCCACGCTCGTCGGCCTTGCCCAGCACCTGTGCGACGCGGGCGTGGGCGTACTGGACGTAGTAGACGGGGTTCTCGTTGGACTGCTCGGTCACCTTCGCCATGTCGAAGTCGACCGTGGTGTCCAGCGACGAGCGCAGGAAGTGGTAGCGGGCGACGTCGACGCCGACCTCCTCCACGACCTCGTCGAGGGTGACGAACTCGCCCGCACGCTTGGACATCTTCACCGGCTCGCCGTCACGCAGCAGGTTCACCAGCTGCCCGATGCGGATCTCGACCCGCTCGGGGTCGATGCCCAGCGATCCGGCGACGGCCTTGAGCCGGCCGACGTAGCCGTGGTGGTCGGCGCCGAGCAGGTACCAGAGCACGTCGGCGCGCTCGGCCTTGGACTGCATGTAGGCGCAGTCGGCGGCGAAGTACGTCGGGCGGCCGTCGCCGCGCACCAGCACGCGGTCCTTGTCGTCGCCGTGGTCGGTGGTGCGCAGGAACAGCGCGTCGTCCTGCTCGTAGGTCATGCCGCGCTCGCCGAGCAGCGCGACCACGCGCTCGATCGCGCCGGACTCGTGCAGCCCCTCGCGCTCCGAGAACCAGGTGTCGTAGTGGACGCCCATCCCCTCGACGGTGTGCTCGATGCGGGCCCGCATGGCCTCCACGGCCAGCACGCCCACACGTGCAGCCACGTCCGGATCCACGGCCGCTTCGTCGCCCGGATCGCCCGTGACCGCACCGGCGAACACGTCCTCGCCGTGCGCAGCGACGAGGTCCGCGACGAGGTCCGCGACGTAGTCGCCCTTGTAGTGCTGCTCGCCGAGCGGGCGGCCGGCGTGCACCAGCACCACCGTCTCGCCGAACACGCGGATCTGCTCGCCGGCGTCGTTGACGTAGTACTCGCGCTCGACGGTGTGGCCCTGCGACCCCAGCAGCTCGGCGATCGCGTCGCCGGTCGCGCACCAGCGGCCGGCGCCGGCGTGCAGCGGGCCGGTCGGGTTGGCCGACACGAACTCGACGTTGATGCGCTGCGGCTCGGCGACGGTGCGGCGTCCCCAGCCGTCACCGGCCTTGAGCACCGACAGCGCGACGTCGCGCCAGTACCCCGGCCCGAACCGGAAGTTGAGGAAGCCCGGTCCGGCGATCTCGACCGACGTCACCGAGTCCGGCAGCTCGACCGCGTCCACGACGGCCTGCGCGATCTCGCGCGGGTTGCGCTTGGCGGGCTTCGCCAGCCGCAGCGACATCGTGGAGGCCCAGTCCCCGTGGTCGGGGTCCTTGGGACGCTCGAAGCCCGGGTCTGTGTCCGGGAGCCCGGCGGCCTGCAGCGCGGCCCGAAGGCGCTCGCCGAGGTCTGCCAGGACGGGGTCGAGCTCGGTGGGGGTGGCCACGCGCGATCCAGCGGTCGGAGACGTCATCACTGGCCGCGAAGCGTACGGCGGCCGCACGCGTCACCCCACACGGCGGCTGCGCACCTGCGGGCCGCCGCTGCGTCAGGCGTTCGCGTGCTCGTGGCTGTCCAGCAGCTCGTGGACGAGCTCGCACAGGTCGGCGAGGTCGAACGGCTTGGTCACGTACGCGACGGCACCCAGCTCACGACCCCGGGCGATGTCCGCGTCCTGGGTCCGGGCGGAGAGGAACACCACCGGCACGCCAGCTGTGCGCGGGTTCTGCGCGAGCGCCTCGGCCATGCCCCAGCCGTCCAGCACCGGCATCATCACGTCGAGCAGGATCAGCCCCGGCGGCTCGACCAGCGCGGCCTCCAGACCCTCCTGGCCGTGCCGCGCCGTCTGCACCTGCAGGCCCTCGGTGGTGAGCGCCACCTCGAGCAGCCGTCGGATGCTCGCGTCGTCGTCGACGACGAGGACGCGTCCGGTGAGGTGCTCCGACGTCATGTGGTGTGCTCCGTTGGTGTTACTCTCGGCGATCGCTCGCCCCCGTAGCTCAGTGGATAGAGCACCGCCCTCCGGAGGCGGAAGCGTAGGTTCGATTCCTACCGGGGGTACTTCTCTCAGCCGGTCGCGCCGACATCGTCCCCGTCGACCGGGATCGCGTCGCCATCAGCGTACGACGCCGTTTCGGGCGGGTCCTGACCGTTTCCTCGGGTCAGCGAGCGCAGGTACCAGAGCGCCGCGAGCGCCAGCAGGATCAGCAGCATCGCCGTCGGGATCAGCAGGCGCCGCTGCGCCTCGATGCGCTGCGCGATGACCGGGTCGGCCACCTCGCCAGCGGCGTCGGGGAACGTCACGGTGGCCTGGGCGACGCGCTCGAGCAGCCCTGAGTGCAACGTCGCCGTCACCAGCCACGGCCCGGCCGCGATGTCCGCGCGCAGGCGCACGTCCACCGCACCCCGGTTGCCCGGGCCGAGCGTCGAGGGCAGCACGGTGGGGAACGGACCGGCGGTCAGCAGCCCGTCCTCGCTGACCAACGTCAGCTCGCCCGACACGTCGATCGCACGGCCACCGGTGTTGGTGACGCCCACCGCGATGACGGGCACGCCGTCGGCGTCACGCGCCGCGGTGAGGGTGTCGATCTCGAAGTCGGAGGCGGGCTCGCCACCGGTGCCGACCGAGAGGTAGGTGCGGATGCCGACGCGGCTGATGAGCCCGAGCCCCTCGCCGGCGGGGACCACCGGCGGCTCGGCCACCACGGCGGCGTAGCGCTCACCGTCGGTCGCGCCGGCCGGCACGACGATGGTCACCTCGACGATCGCGACCGACTGCGGCGCGAGCAGCAGCTCGCTCGGCTCGACCGTGATCCAGGCCGCGAGCTCGTCGGGCCCGGGCGGGGTCGTGCCGTCGTCCACCAGCCACTCGTCCTCAGCCGTCGCGCGCACCCCGAGCAGCTTCACCGGCAGCTCGGCGTCTGTGCCGTTGGAGACCGCCATCGCGCGACGCACGGTCGCGCCCGGGATGGCGTGATCGACGATGTAGTCGTTCGCACGCGGGTCGGCGGCCCGCTCGACAGGTACGTCGACCAGCCGCAGCCCGAGGCCGATGGGCAGGTCCGGGGTCGGCGTGCCCACCGCGGCCACGGCCATGCTCGCCACGAGCCCGGCCAGCAGCGCCAGCAGGCTCGATCGACGGATGGGACGGCGCATGGTCAGCTCACTGTCTGGGTCACGACGGCGGTGTAGGTGCCCGCGGGCGTCGCCGCAGGCACGACGACCACCATCGTGGGTTCGTAGATGACGGTGCCGCCCAGCATGCCGGTCGTGCCCGACAGCAGGGTGTAGGGCGTGCCGAGGTGCACGTTCGCTGACTGCAGCGTGGCGGTGTTCACGGTCGCCCCGACCGAGCCGAGGCCGAGCAGCGTGGTGCGCACGGCGGCCACGGTCGCGCCGGCGAGGTACAGCTTCGCGGCGCTCGCCGGCACGGTGACCGCGGGGTTCGCCCCGTGCTTGAACGCGTTGGCGCTCACCGTGACCGTCCAGGCCCCACCGAGGGGGCGCACGTCGGTCACCACCGTCGCCGGCAGCTTCCCGGTGACCGTGCTGCTGCTGGTGGCCGAGTACGGCGCGGAGCCGCCACCGGGCACGGTCAGCGTCGCGGTCCCGACCGAGGCGATGGTCAGCCCGGTGGTGTTCGCGGTGGCCGGTGGCGGTGGCGCCGCGTCCAGCACGGGGGCCGGACCCGCAGCACACAGCAGCGCGGCGCCGACCGCGAGTGCGGTCGACGCCATGCGCGGTGTCGCGGTGCGGGCCCGCACGATCAGCTGACCGTCTGGCGCACCGTTGCCTCGTAGGTGCCGGCCGGGGTCGCCGCCGGGACGGTGACGCTGACAGCCGGCGTGTACGCGGCCGAGCCGTTGCCCAGCGTCGTGGTGCCGGAGATCAGCGTGTAGCTGGTGCCGAGGTTGTTCACGCCGACGGGGGCGAGCTCAGCCGAGACGGCGACCGTGCCGTTGAGGTCGGAGCCGAGGGCGGTGACCATCGCCGGCAGGGTGGCGGCGTCGATGTACGCGCGGCCGGCCGAGGCGGGGATGGTGATCGCGCCGTTGGACTGGTTGGTGAACGCGCCCGTGGCGACCACGGCGACGGTCCATGCACCGGCGAGGGTGCCGCGGGTGTCGGTCACGGTGGTCTTGGGGAGGCTGCCGGTGACGACACCCGGCAGCGTCGCCGAGTAGCCCAGCGAGTTGCCCGGGTTGAGGGCGTCGGTCAGGGTCGCCGTGCTCGCGGTCTGCCCGATCGCCAGCGTGCCGGACGAGGCGACGGTGAAGGTCACCGTGGTGTCCGCAGCAGTTGCCATCGCGGGGACAGCGAGCATCGCGCCAGCGGTGAGCGTGGCGATGAGTGCGCGGGTGGTGGTGCTTCGCATGTCGTGTCCTTGTGGCCGTTGGTGGCTCTAGAACTCACTACGGCTTCTCGGCGGGGATTCCTCATGGGACAGATGACCCAGGCTTTCGGCCGGACGGTCGACGCTCCCCTACTGTCTGTCGGCCTCGGGCAGGAGCGGACAAGAGTGACCGACATCGACATCACCGACAGGGCGCACTACTCGCGCACGGCAGGGATCGAGCACGACCTGGCCACATCTCGCCGCCACATCACCGACGAGCGTGGGCGCGAGATCGCACCGGACGTGCTGGCGCTGCTCGGCGACACGCCGATGGTGCGGCTCGACCGCTTCGCCCGGGACGTGGGCCCCACGATCGTCGCGAAGATGGAGATGCTCAACCCGGGCGGGTCGGTGAAGGACCGCATCGGCATCGCGATGATCGAGGCGATGGAGGCGGCCGGCACGCTCAAGCCCGGCGGCACCATCGTCGAGCCGACCTCCGGCAACACCGGCGTCGGTCTGGCCATGGCCGCTGCGTTGAAGGGCTACCGCTGCATCTTCGTGTGCCCCGACAAGGTCGCGCAGGACAAGATCCAGCTGCTGCGCGCCTACGGCGCCGAGGTCGTGGTGTGCCCGACGGCGGTCGAGCCCGACGACCCCCGCTCGTACTACTCGGTGTCCGACGAGCTGGCCTCGCGCCCCAACCACGTCAAGCCGAACCAGTACTTCAACCAGAG
>JBFGFG010000136.1:0-7035 GCA_041579655.1 Nitriliruptoraceae bacterium | reverse complement strand
TTCGCCGAGGCGCTGACGCTCGCGTACCACCGCACCCACGGCGTGGACACGCGCATCGCGCGGATCTTCAACACCTACGGCCCACGGATGCGTGTCGACGACGGTCGCGTCGTGCCGGCGTTCCTCGCCGCGGCCGACGCGGGCGAGCCGCTGACCGTGCACGGCGACGGCGAGCAGACCCGCACGCTGTGCTACGTGGACGACCTCGTCGCCGGCCTGCTCGCGCTGCTGCTGGCCGACGGCGACGACGTGCACGACCCGGTGAACCTCGGTGGCGACCACGAGCAGACGATGAACGAGCTCGCGGCCAGCATCGTCACGCTGGCCGGGTCCGCGTCGCAGGTGCTGCACGTGGAGCGGCCGACGGACGACCCGCAGCGGCGCTGCCCGGACCTCAGCCGCGCCGGGCAGCTGCTCGGCTACGCCCCGCAGGTGTCCACCACCGACGGGCTGACCCGCACGCTCGACTGGTACCGCGTCCGGGGCTGAGTGCGGTCGGCCGTCGGTCCGTGGTCGCCTGCGCTCAGCTGGGCCAGTCGAGCGCGGCGTGGATCTCGCGCGTCGCCGTCGAGCGGTTCAGCGTGTAGTAGTGGATGCCGGCCGCGCCCTCGTCGAGCAGCGTCTGGCACAGCTCGATGGCGAGCTCGACGCCGACCGCGCGCACGGCGGCGGGGTCGTCCTGCACCGGACGCAGACGGGCGAGCACCTCCTCGGGCACGGCGGAGCCCGACATCGCGGCGAAGCGTTCGATCTGGGCCACGTTTGTGACCGGCATCACGCCCGGCACGACCGGGGTGTCGCAGCCGATCGTGTGCAGCTCCTCGACCATCGTCAGGTGGTCCTCGGGGCGGAAGAAGAACTGGGTGATGCCGAAGTCGGCGGCGTCCAGCTTCGCGGCGAGGTGGGCACGGTCCGACGCGCGGTCGGGTGACAGCGGGTGGCCCTCCGGGTGCGCCGCGACGCCGAGCGAGAACGTGTCCCCACCGATGCGCCGCGCGAGGTCCACCAGCTCGATGGCGTAGGTGAGGTCACCGGGGCCGTCGTCGTCCGCGGCGTTGCGGGGCGGGTCGCCGCGCAGGCACAGGATGTTGGTGACGCCCGCCTCGAGGTAGCGCTCGAGGATCGCCTCGAGCTGCTGCACCGTGTGCCCGTACGCGGTCAGGTGCGCCATCGGCGTGGTGACGTCGAGCATCTCCACGACGAGCTCGTGGGTGCGGTCGCGGGTCGAGCCGCCGGCGCCGTAGGTCACCGACACGAACGACGGGCCGAGCCATGAGAGGCTGCGGATGGCCTCGCGGAGCTTCGCGTCGCCCTCGGGTGTGCCGGGCGGGAAGAACTCGAACGAGGCCGTGGGGCCCTTCGCGATGAGCTCGTGGATGAGGGTCACTGGTCGGTCCTGTGTCGCTGTCCAGCGGTGCAGCGCGGGACACCGGACTCGGTGACGCACGCGCAACGCTACCGGCACGTTCGGTGCGGCCGCAGCCGCGGGGTGCCTACGGTGCGAAGGTGCCCACGTCGCCCTGCGTCTCGACCCGCAGCCGCACGTCCACGGCCACCACACCCTGTCCGCGCGGGCGCACGAACACCGGGTTGCAGTCGAGCTCGACCACCTCGGGAACGTCCTCGACCAGCGCGCCGATGCGGTGCAGCAGGTCGGTGAGCGCCTCGACGTCCATCGCGGGGCCGCCGCGGTAGCCCTCCAGCAGCGGCTTCATCCGCAGCGAGTCGAGCATCTCGGTGACGTCGCGGTCGGTGATGGGGGTGACCCGGACGGCCACGTCACGCACCAGCTCCACGAGCGTGCCGCCCATGCCGGTGACCAGCAGCGGGCCGAACGACGGGTCGTGGCTGACGCCGACGACCATCTCGATGCCGTCCTGCACCAGCTCCTGCACCAGGAAGCGCTCGGCGTGCTCGGGCATGCCCTGGTCGGTGAGTCGTTGCCGCAGCCGCTCCACGGCGCGGGCTGCCTCGCCCGGGCTGCGCAGGTCCAGCTCGATGCCACCCACGTCGGTCTTGTGGATCGGCGAGGCCAGCTTCACCACGACGGGCGCGCCGAGCTCGCGCTGGATCTCGGCCGCCTGCTCCGGGGTGGTCACCAGCCGGGAGCGGGCCAGCGGCACGCCGTACGAGCGCAGCACCGCCTCGGTCTCGAGCTGCGACAGCCACACGCTGCGGGCCGGGCGTCGCGCACGCGTCGCGCCGGAGAGCTCGGTGCCGTGGGCGTGGCCGATCATCGGCACGCCGGACGGGCTGCGGTCGAACGCCAGCGCCGAGCGGACGATCGCGCGCGCCGTGTCGGGCTTGAGGCCGGCCGGCCGCACCACCGATCCCAGCGGACGGGCGCGCCAGTCGGCGTACGTCGCGACGCGCCCGAGCGCGCGGGCGGCGTCCTCGGGGAAGGCGTAGGACGGGATGCGCGCCTCGGAGAGCTCGTCCGGCACGCCGCGCTTGGACATGAAGACGCTGAGGATCGGGACGTCGTCCGGCAGCTCGGTGCGGGCGCCGGCGAGCGCGGCCGCGATGTCGTCGGTGGCGGCCGTGCCGGTGGGGATGAAGATCACCACGATCGCGTCGACCTCGTCGGCGTTGCCGAGGATGCGCAGCGCGTCGCGGTAGTTGGCCGGGCTGGCGCTGGCGACCATGTCGACCGGGTTGGAGATGCCGGCCTCGGCGGGGAGCAGCGCGCGCAGCTCGGCGCGGGTCTCCTCGGACAGCGCGGGGACCTCGAGACCGTTGGACTCGCACGCGTCGGCGGCGAGGATGCCGGGCCCGCCCGCGTTGGTGAGGATCGCGACGCGGTTGCCACGCGGCAGCGGCTGGCTCTGCAGCAGCGTCGCGACGTCGAACATCCCCTGCAGCGTCTCGGTGCGGATGACGCCGGTCTGGGTGAACAGCGCGGCCACGGCGATGTCGCCGCTGGAGACCGCCGCGGTGTGGCTGGTGGCGGCGCGCTGCCCGCTGCTGCTGCGCCCCGACTTCACCACCACGATCGGCTTGCGGCGGCTGACGCGTCGGGCGATGCGCGAGAACTTGCGCGGGTTGCCGAACGACTCCAGGTACAGCAGCACGATGTCGGTGGCGTCGTCGGTCTCCCAGTACGACAGCAGGTCGTTACCGGAGATGTCGACCTTGTTGCCGATGGAGACGAAGCTCGAGATGCCGAGGCCGAGGGCCTCCACGTGGTCGAGCACCGCCAGCCCGAGCGCACCCGACTGCGACGACATCGCGATGCGACCGGCCGCCGGGAACGTCGTGGAGAACGTGCCGTTCATCCGGAACTCGGCGGTGCCGTTCAGCAGGCCCATGCAGTTGGGACCGATGATGCGCAGCCCGTGGCTGCGCGCGACCCGCAGCATCTCGGCCTGCCGTTGGATGCCTGCCTCGCCGGTCTCGGCGAAGCCGGCCGAGATCACGCAGACCGCCTTGATGCCGAGCGCCCCGGCCTCGTCCACGACGTCGGCGACGTGCTCGGACGGCACGCACACCAGCACCAGGTCGGGCACCTTCGGGCACGCCCACAACGCGTCGTAGGCGGCGACGCCCTGCACGTTCTCGGCGTGGCGGTTCACGGGGTAGACCACGCCGGTGAACTCGCCGTGCAGCAGGTTGTCGAACACGAGCCCGCCGATGCTGCGCTTGTCGCGCGACGCACCGACAACGGCGATGCGGCGTGGGTGCAGGAAGCGCTCGACCGCGGCGCGCGCGGCGACTCGGTCGGACTCGTCCACGCCACGCAGGAACTCGTCACCGAGCTGGTCGCGCAGGTCAGCGGCGATGATGCTGTGCACCCCGTCGCGCTGCTGCTCGACCTGCAGCCCGAGGTCGTCGATCAGCGCGAGCATCGCGGCGTTGTCCGACAGCACGTCGCCGGTGAGCTGCTTGATGCCGGCCGACTTCGCGACGCTGGCGACGTGGCGCAGCAGGCCCGTGCCGATGCCGCGCCCCTGGTGCGCGTCCTCGACCAGGGCGGCGAAGTCGGCGACCTCACCGTGTGGACCGTCGCGCTCGAAGCGGGCGACGCCGATGATGCGCTCCTCGTCGTCGCGCCCGAGGGTCGCGACCACCGCGAACTGCGTCTCGGGATCGAGGTCGACGAAGTCGGCGATGTTCGACGCGTCGATGTGCACGTCCACCGGGAACCGTGCACGGCGCGAGGACTCGTTGGTGCGGGCCCACAGCTGGAGCATGCGGTCGCGGTCGTCCGCACGGATGGGACGGAGGCGGACGGTGGTCCCGTCCGGCAGCGCGTGCATGGTCTCGTGGATGGCTCTGTCCCGGTGCTGTCGCGGCTCGTCGACGCGTGCCGGCCTCCAAGGCTGCCATGTGCGGCCTCGGAAGGCCTCATCAGCGGCGCTCGGAGCGCACGTCGTTCAGTCGAGGTTCACGTCGGCCGGGGGGCGCGGCACGCGAGGACGCACGAGCCGGACCTGCTCGCCGAGCTTGGCGTACGCGGATCCGGCGAGGCGCATCACCGGGTCCAGCAGCGCCGCGTCCACACGGCCGTCTCGCCACACGCTGGGGCTCACGTGCACGTGCACCACCTCGCCGACGATGAGGTGGCCGTCGCCGTGGGTGTGGATCGCGACGACGCGGCACTCCAGATGGGCGTGCGCGGACGCGACACGCGGCGGCGCGACCACCCGCGACGGCGTTGCCTCGACGCCGGCGTGGGTGAACTCGTCCACCTCCGGCGCCACGTCGATGGCGGTGGCGTTCAGCGCCTCGAGGTCGTGGTGCGAGGCGATGCTCACCACCATCTCGCGGGTCTCCTCGACGTTGCGCAGCGTGTCCTTGCGACCGATCGACACCACCCCGACGTGGGGCGGGTCCTCGGCGAGCACGGTGAAGAACGAGTGCGGCGCGAGGTTGCGCGTGCCGTCCGCCGCGTGGGTGGAGACCCACGCGACCGGTCGCGGGACCACCAGCCCGGTCAGCAGTCGGTACACCTCCGTGGAGGGCCAGCTCGCCGGGTCGAGCTCGAGCTCGTCGTCGAGGTCGCGTGGGGGACCGCTCAGGTTCGTGGCCGGATCGGTCTCGTGGCCGGCGTCGGCGTCGGCGTGCGTCACGCGGTGCTCGGCTTGCGCAGCCACCACACCTGCTCGCTCGGCCAGCGACGCGCCCAGTCGGCGGTCACGGCGAACGGGCGCCCGTCGTAGCTCGTCGGCGGGACGGGCTCGCGGTAGTCCTCGACGAGGAACCCGAGCTCGCGGAACAGCGCGAACCAGCCGGCGGTCGGCAGCGAGTGCTCGATGCCCCCCGGGTCGTCCGCAGCGTCGCGCCAGTCGAAGCGGTCATGCCCGTGCCAGTCGCGCACCAGCGTGTCCGTGATCGGCAGCGAGCCGTCCAGCGGTGAGGTGCACATCGTCAGCGGATGGTTGCCGAGGAACACGCACGCACCGCCGGGGCGCAGCACCCGCCAGGCCTCGGTGAGCCACGCCCGCGGCTCGCACCAGATCGACGCGCCGTACTCCGAGATCGCGAGGTCGAAGCTGCCGTCGGGCGCACCGAGCGTCTCGGCGTTGCCGTGCACGAACGTGATGCGGTCCGCAGCGCCGTGGTCGGCGGCCAGCCGGCGCGCGGAGGCGAGCTGCTGCTCGCTGTTGTCGACGGCCAGCACGCGGCGCGCGCCGCGCGCGACCGCCCAGCCGCTGACGTAGCCGGTTCCGCAGCCGAGCTCGACCACGTCGATCCCGGTGCAGTCCGCCGGCAGCATCGGGCACTCGTCGTCCGGCACACCCCACTGCCCCCACGTCGGCGCCGTCTGCGCCCACGCCTTCTGGCCGGCCGCCACCCACGACGGCGCCTGCGCATCCCAGTACGCCCGGTTCGCCGCCACGTGCTCCGCCAGAGCCGTCGTGTCCTCGGTCACTGGCCGCTCCATGCCGTGCCCTCCCGTGATCTCCCGCCGACCCACGCTAACCGCGCCGACCACCCGGCGTTCGGTGTGCCGATTCATCGCACCGCGCGATGGACTGGCACGCCAAGTCCGCGGCAGACGACCTCCATCCACAGGCGCCGGGAACCAACCCGGCGGGCGTGAGCGGACCGGGCCAGTGTGCGCTGGTGGACGAGACGATGGACCGACGGCTGGCGGCGCTGATGCGTCGGCAGCACGGTGTGTTCGCTCTGCGGCAGGCGGTGGCCCTGGGGTTCGCACAGTCCACGATCTCGTCGCGGATGCTGCGCGGTCGTTACCGCCTGCTTCTCCCGGGGGTGGCTTGCGAACACGGCACGCCCGACAGCTGGGAGCTGCGCGCCATGGCGGCGCTGCTGTGGGCATCCAGGGACGCTGTGTTGACCTCGGGATCAGCCGCACGCGCCTTCGGCTGGGAGGTGCCGCAGGTCGCGACCGAGGTGATCCATCTGCTCGTCCAGCAGCGGACGCGACGCCCGGTCGAGGGTGTGCTGCTGCACCGTTCGATCAGCCATGACTCGGTCCGTGACGTCTGTCGCGTCGGCCCGCTTCGGTGCACGTCGCCGGCCCGCACGGTGGTCGACCTCGCCGCGCTCCTGACCCCACGACAGCTGCGTGAGGTCGTTGCGCAAGCCATGCGCTCGGGGCTGTCCGCCGCAACGCTCAGCGCCGCGATGCAGCGCGCCGGCCAGGTCGCGGGGATCAGCGCTCTGCGCTCCATCCTCGCCGAGCTCTCGCCGCTGCACGCGGCCTGTCGCTCGTGGCTCGAGAGCGCGTTCGTGGACCTCACCGCAGGAACCGGCCTCGAGCCGACTGCCATGAACCACCCTGTGCGCGATGCCAGCGGTCACCGCCGCCGACTCGACGCGGTCTACCTCCCCGAGTTCCTCCCGGTCGAGCTCGACGGCGCGGCGACGCACACGACCGACATCGACGTCATCGACGACGCGGCCCGTGAGATGCAGGTGCTGCTCGCCGCCCGTTGGCTGCCCTTCGCACGGTTCACCTTCGTGGAGGTGGTGACGAAGGGAGAGGACGTGCTCGCGGCGGTCGAGGCTCGGCTGAGCGACGCAGGCTCGTCCCGCCGTCGCAGCCGTTGACGCGCAGAGTTAGATCGG
>JBFGFG010000135.1:0-7042 GCA_041579655.1 Nitriliruptoraceae bacterium | reverse complement strand
GTCCATGCCGTCGAGGTACGCCGTCATCTCCTCGATCGGCGAGCCGTACGCACCGCGACGGAAGCGCTCGACCATCGGACGGTGGCTCACGCCCAGCCCCAGCAGGAACCGACCTGGGTGGGCCCCCAGCAGCGTTGCCTGGGCGCCGCGGGCGGCCACGGGGTCACGGCCGTGGATGGACGCGATGCCGGTGGCCACCACCATGCGACGCGTGCCGGCGAGCAGCACGGCAGCTTGGGTCAGCGCCTCGCGGCCGTAGGCCTCGCCGAACCACAGCGCGCCGTAGCCCGCCTGCTCGAGCGCCGCCGCCGTGTCCTGGGCCACCGGGACGTGCAGCGAGTCGAGGCCCGCGGTCCAGACGCCCACGCGTCCGAGCGCGCCGGGAGCCAGCAGGGCGGGGGACACGACGGGTGGCAGCATGGCATGAGCCTAGAGGTGATGTGAGCGGACATGGGTGGGGCGCGTGCCTAGTATCCGCCGCCGGGCCGATGACGGATGGTGGACGGGTGGGTCAGGTTGCGCTGCCCGTCGGTTTCCGACGCCTGTTCTACGCCACGTCCGCCTCGAACCTCGGGGACGGGCTGCGGGTGACGGTGCTGCCCCTGCTGGCGGCGACGCTGACCCGGGACCCGCTCGCCATCGGTGCCGTGAGCATCGCCACGATGGGGCCATGGCTGCTCGCGCCGGTCGGTGGCGCGATGGTCGACCGCGGTGACCGCGTGCGGCTGATGGTCGCCGGCCAGCTCGTGCGCGGCCTCGCGGTCGCGGTGCTGGTCGCCTTCGTGCTGAGCGGGGCGTTGCAGCTGTGGGTCATCTACGCCGTCGCGGTGGTCGTGGGTCTCGGTGAGGTGGTGGTCGACTCGGCAGCCCAGTCGATGCTGCCTGCGTTGGTCGGACCGCGAGACCTCGAGCGCGCCAACGGGCGGCTGATCGCGGGGATGACCGTGACCGGCGAGGTCGTGGGTGGCCCGCTCGGTGGTCTGCTGTTCGCCGTCGGGGCGGCCGTGCCGCTGGTCGTGGACGCGGTCACCTTCGTGTTCGCCGGCGGGCTGCTCGCGAGCCTGCGCTCCAACGTCACGCTGCAGGTCGACCCCGCGGAACCGGCCCGCACGACCGGCTTCTGGCAGGACGTGCGTGCCGGGATGCGGGCGCTGTGGGACGACCGGCTGCTGCGACCGCTGGCCGTGCTCGTGGGCGTGGTGAACGTCGCGGCCACCGCGACCGCGTCGTTGTTCGTGCTGCGGGGCGTCGAGGACCTCGGGATGAGCGAGGCCGGGTACGGCCTGTTCCTGGGCGTCGGTGCCCTCGGGGGGTTGGGTGGCTCCCTGCTGGCGGACCGCACGCGCCGCGTGCTGGGTCGGCCGGCTGCGCTCGTCGGCGCGGCGGCGGCGGCCAGCATCGGGGTGGGCATCCTCGCGGCCGCCCCGAACGCCGCGACCGCTTCCCTCGGGCTGGCGATGATGACCCTCGGCGGCGGCACGTTCAACGTGGTCGGGCGCTCGCTGCGCCAGGCAGTGATCGAGCCCGAGCTGATGGGGCGCGTGATCGCCTCGTTCCGCCTGATCGGGCTCGGCGGGGCGCCGGTCGGCGCGGTCCTCGGTGGGCTGCTCGCGCGCGCCACCAGCGTGCAGACCACCATGGCGGTGTCCTCGGCGATCCTCGCGCTGGTCACGCTCGGCATGGTCGTGACCGTGCGCCGGATCCCGCCCGAGCATCGCTGACGGGGTCCGCGCGGGGTCGCCAGTAGTCTCGGCCGCCGTCGTCCCCCGTCCCCGGAGCCCACGTGCCCGTCGACATCCCCGCCCTGCTCGCAGAGCTCGACGCCGCGCCGCTGCGCCGCCGTCGGGCCGTGGCGCGACTGCTCACGGTCGTGGAGGACGGCGCCAGCGAGCAGCTGCGCGAGGTGGTGGCTGCGCTGCACCCACGCACCGGCAACGCGCGCGTGCTCGGCATCACCGGGCCACCCGGGGTGGGCAAGTCGACGATGACCAACGCGCTCGTCGGCGAGCTGCGCGGGCGGGGACGCACCGTGGCGATCGTGGCCGTGGACCCCTCCAGCCCGTTCTCCGGCGGCGCGCTGCTCGGGGACCGGGTGCGCATGCAGGGCCATCACGCCGACGACGGCGTGTTCATCCGATCGATGGCCTCACGTGGTCACCTCGGCGGGATGTCGTTCGCCACGCCACAGGCGATCATGGTGCTCGACGCCGCCGGCTTCGACGACGTGATCGTCGAGACGGTCGGCGTGGGGCAGTCCGAGGTCGAGGTGGCCGCCAGCGCCGACTCGGTGGTCGTCGCCTCGGCGCCGGGCATGGGTGACGGCATCCAGGCTGCGAAGGCCGGCATCCTCGAGGTCGCGGACGTGTTCGTCGTGAACAAGGCGGACCACAGCGGCGCCGGGAAGCTCGTCAGCGAGCTGCGCGGGATGCTCGAGCTCGGGCACGCCGTGGGTACCGACGGCGCCTGGTGGCCGCCGATCGTGCGCACCGTCGCGATGAGGGGTGAGGGCATCCCCGAGCTCGTGGACGCGCTGGAGGAGCACCGCGCGCACATCACCTCGACCGGCGAGCTGGACGAGCGGCGTCGGCGTCGGGCGCTGCACGGGGTGCGCGAGATCGCGCTGGGTCGCGTCCGCGAGCGCTTCGTGGGCCTCGGCGGCGACGATCCGCTGCTGGACGACCTCGCGGGCCGCGTCGAGCGTCGCGAGATGGACCCCTACACCGCGGCGGACCTGCTGCTGGCTGCCGTCGAGGCGAGCTGAGCCTCGCTCAGGCGCCGGGCAGCAGCGGGTCGAGCGGGCCGACCGTGGGCTCGTTGGGCGCCGGCACGGAGCCGTCGTCGTCCGGCTCCTCTGAGTCGGACGGAGCCTGGTCCTGCTCGTCGGCCGGCTCGTCGCCGGTGGTCGAGGTCGGCGCCTCGTCGGTGTCGGCCTCGTCGCGGTCGGTCGCTGCCTCGGCCTGCTCGGCCGCTGTCGCGGGGTCCTGCTCGGCGGCCGGCGTGGAGAACACCGGACCGGTGGACGTGCCGTTGTCCCTGCCGGTGGTGGAGGTCTGGGCGAGCTCGACGCCCGTGCCCGAGGTGCCGTCCACGAGCGCGATGGCCACGGCCACCTGCAGCTCACCCTCGGCCGGCCCGCGGTCCCAGCCGGTGACCAGGTCCGCGACACCGATGAGCGTGGCGGCGATCACGAGCGCGGCCACCACCCAGGCGACCAACGGACGGGCGCCGGCCGGGGCCACCGCCGGGTTGCGGTGGGCCGCAGCCGCCACCGTCGCGTGCACGGCGTCGGGCGCCGGGACGGTGGCGAGGGACGCGTACAGCGAGCGCGTGTCGGGCGCGGAGAGGTTGGTCTGGCGGGCGACGCGGGTCGCGGCGGCGTCCAGGATCTCGGCGACCTCGGTGCGCGGACGGTCCAGCACGGCGGCGACGATGCGGTCGTCGAAGCGGTGACGCAGCTGGAGGTCGAGGGTCACGAGCGCGTCGAGGTCGAGCCCCAGGGCGCACGCGGCCACGGCTGCGCGGTCACGGCCACGGCCGTCGCGCTGGACGGTGCGGGTGAGCACGCCGGGGCCCGACAGCGTCGGCACGACGGCGCCGCTGGTGCGCAGCGCGTCCGCGTGACGGACGACCGCGCGCAGCAGGCCGGCGTCGGTCAGGGCCTTGGCGTCGCCGTCCGCTGCGCGACCGACGGCCCGCAGCAGCACCTCGCAGGTCACGCGCGCGGCGCCGGCCTCGTCACCGAGCAGCCGCAGGGCGACGTCGTGCACCATGTCCGTCGCGGCGCCGTCGCGGTGCGCGGCAGCACCTCCGCTCACCGTGGAGGTGGGGGCAGGCGCGACGGATGACGGTGCGGGCACGGAGGAGCTCGAGAGGGGAGGAGCAGCGCGCGGAGGCGCAGGGGAGTGGGCGGCACTCGTGCCGCAGCCGGTAAGGGTGCATCATCTGACGCTCTGCGTCCACTCCGTCGCACTCACCCCGGGTGCCCGAAGCGCGACGCTGCGTCATGTGTCCGTAGGCTTGGCGGACGTCAACGGCTCCCAGGAGGTGACGTGGCCCCCCTTGATCCGATCGCCGAGGCACGTCGCCAGTGGGTCAGCCACGAGCTCGACGCGCCGGACGTCATGGCCGCGGTCACCTCGGTGTTCCGTGTCCATCAGCTGCTGCTGGGGCGCCTCAACGAGCTCCTCGCGGGCTTCGAGCTCAGCTTCGCCCGCTACGAGCTGCTGCAGCTGCTGGCGTTCTCGAGGCGCGGGGAGCTGCCGCTGTCGGTCGTCGCGTCGCGGCTGCAGGTCCACGCCGCCTCGGTGACCAACGCCGTGGCCCGGCTGGAGCAGGCCGGGCTGGTCGCGCGCACGCCGCACCCCGAGGACGGGCGGGCCGTGCTCGCCACGATCACCGACGCGGGGCGCGAGCGGGCAGCGGCGGCCACCGCCGCGCTGACCGACGCCCGGTTCGGGGCGGAGGGGCTCGACGACGAGGCCGCTCGGGCCGTGGCCGAGCTGCTCACCCCGCTTCGGGCGGCCGCCGGCGACCTCGACTGAGCACGCAACCGTCGCTCACTCCACCGTGCACTCCGGGTCGACGGTGACCCTGATGGACGCCGTGCCCGTCTGCTGGGTGCGCGGGTCGGTCACCTGCACCGTGAGCACGTGCACGAGCGGATCGCAGGTCTCCGACCACAGCTGGACGGTGCCGCTGGCGGCGTCGAGCAGCAGCGTCGTGGGCGCGCGGTCGGAGCTCCAGCGGTAGCGGAAGCTGCCGTCGTCGGTGTCGCTGCTGCTGGCGACGGCGACGTCCGCGTTGCGGCGACGGTCGAGCCCCACGCCGGTGGAGGTCACCGTGGTGCCGTCCGCTGGCGCGGTGACGCGCACGGTCGGCGGCGGCGGGCAGTCGTGCTCGACGAGCACGCTCACCGAGTCGCTCGACACCGCGTCGGTCTCCGGGTCTGTGACGGTGATCGTCAGCCCGTGCACCGTGTCCGTACAGGGTGCCGACAGGCTCAGCATCACCTGACCGGTCAGGGTCGAGAGCAGCACGGCGTCCGGGCGCACCGAGCTCCGCCACGCGATCTCCAGCGCGTCGCTGGACGGGTTGGCGCCGGTGACCGAGGCGCGCAGCGGCACCGCGGCCACGCTCGGCGTGCCGCTCACGGGTGGGCCCGTGCGGAACGACGACTGGGTGATCGGCGACTCCACCGACACCACGAGCGCGACCGGCTCCGTCCTCGGTGCCTCGCTCGGCGTCGCCTCGGGCGGGGCGCTCGGTGTGTCGACCGCCTCGAGCAGCTCGCTGGGGTCCTCGGCCTCGTCGCTGCGGGTGTCGGTAGGTGCCGGCGCGGTGTCCTCGCTGCTCGAGCCGTCGACCAGCTCGAGGTCGGCGGCGTCGAGCGCCACGGCGGTGGCGACCGGGGGCGTGTCCGGCGTCCCGCTGACCAGCGCGCGGACGCTGCCGAGCACGACCAGCAGCAGCGCGGCCGCGACCCCGATCGGCAGCCACCAGCGATGGTGTGGGTGCGGCGGGGCCCAGCGCTCGTCGATCGCGACCTCGATCGCGGCGCGCAGCCCGGCGGGTGCGCGGACGTCGGCCAGCGCGGCGTACGCGCGCAGCGACGCGTCCGCCCCGTGCCGGGTCCCGTCGGCCCGTCGCCGCAGGCGCTGCGTGACCAGCTGCGTCTCCTCGTAGCTGCTGCCGAGCACCGACGCGACGTCCGTGATCGACAGGCCGGCGCGCGCGGTGAGGTCCAGCACGCTCAGGGCGCGTTCGTCGAGCTGGCCCACGAGCTGCAGCAGCTCTGACCCCACGTCCGTGGCCTCCGCCACGCGCTGCTCGGAGCCGGCGCGGGCCGGCGAGACGGCCAGCAGCGCCGCGGTCAGACCGGGCGGTGTCGCGACGGAGGCTCCTGCGCCGCGCAGCTCGTCCACGGCGCGGTTGCGGGCCGTGCGCAGCAGCCACGCGAGCACGGTCCGGCCGTCGCGGATCTCGCCCAGCGAGCCCATCAGCGTCGTGAACGCGACGAGCGTCGCGTCGGCGGCGAGGCGCGGGTCCCGGGTCCAGCGCACGAGGTGGTCGTGCACCGTGTCCACGTGGCGTCGGAACAGCATCGTGAACGCCGCGCCGTCCCCGGCGATCGCGTCGGCGACCAGCTCGGCGTCGCTGCGCTGGGCGTGCGGCATGGGGCACCTGGACGTCGGCTGATGGTCGAGGGTCGCAGCCTGCCCGGACGGAGGCGCCAGCGCACGTCGAGCGAGCGTGGAGTGACCGTCGAGCGGCCGTCGTGCGCTGCCACGACAGCCCCGCGAAGATGCTTGGACGTCCAAGTACCCTCGCGCCACGGCGTCGCGTGCGGACACGGCAGCGGGCGAGCCGACCCTCGAGGAGCCCCCGATGACCAGCTACGACGAGCAGTACGCGGCCTGGCAGGCCAAGTTCGCAACCGCCACCGAGCGCGACGCGGACTTCGAGACGATGTCGGGCATCCCGTTGGAGCCGCTGTACGGCCCGCACAACACCACGCTGGACCTCGACGCCATCGGCGCGCCGGGTGAGTACCCCTACACCCGCGGCGTGTACTCCTCGATGTACCGCACCCGTCCCTGGACGATCCGGCAGTTCGCGGGCTTCGCGGACCCCGAGATCACCAACCGGCGCTTCCACGACCTCGTCGACGCCGGCCAGCACGGCCTGTCGGTCGCGTTCGACATGCCGACGCTGATGGGGCTGGACTCCGACGACCCGCGCAGCCTCGGCGAGGTCGGCCACTGCGGCGTCGCGATCGACACCGTGCGCGACGTGGAGCGCCTGTTCGAGGGGCTGCACCTCGGCGACATCACCACCTCGATGACGATCAACGCGCCGGCCGTGACGCTGTTCGCGATGTACGTGGTGGCGGCCGAGCGGCAGGGCATCTCGCCGGCCGAGCTCGGCGGCACGCTGCAGACCGACATCCTCAAGGAGTACATCGCGCAGAAGGAGTGGCTGTTCCCGCCCGAGCCGCACCTGCGCCTCATCGGTGACCTCATCGCGTGGTGCACCGAGCACACGC